>JAOUKJ010000328.1 GCA_029882675.1 Cyclobacteriaceae bacterium | reverse complement strand
TACCCATTATTATTTTATAATTTAAATTTACAAACTGCGAACACAAATATAATATAAATTGTTCCTTCGATATGAAGATAATTTTAATAAATTAGCTGACACATTATAATAAATTGTGTGGCAGGCTGGGGGAGGAATTTTATTTTAGATAATTTCAGTAAGGTCAAAAGAAATATATTTTGTGCTTTAAATAATTTACAGATATGAAAAAGAAAAAATTCATTTTTTGGGTCATTTTGTTGGTCATCGTAATCATTCAATTTGTCCCTTTAGACCGAACCGTGCCGGAATACGATAAGTCCGGTGATTTTATAGCAATTACCGCTCCGTCAATGGAAATCCAACAAACCTTAAAAAGAGCCTGTTATGATTGTCATAGTTTTGAGACAAAATATCCTTGGTACGCTTACGTGGCGCCTGTTTCATTCTGGGTAGGTCATCATATTGACGAAGGCCGTGAACATTTAAACTTTTCAGTATGGAGTAGCTATGATGCGAAGAAAAGTGATCATAAGCTCGAAGAACTCGCAGAAGAGGTAGAAGAACGTAAAATGCCCATGACGAGTTATGTTATCGCGCATAGCGAAGCAAAACTATCGGCTGAAGAGACAGAGCGCCTGGTACGCTGGGTAGAAGGTCTGCGTAAAGGAGATTAATGCGTATGCATGTTTCCATCTAACTTCTCATTCCCCTGGGGGGGGAATATATCTTTTTCTTTAATCCCTAAAATACGCTTGCAGATTTTAGGAAATTAGTACCTTATAGTTTAATCCGGCCAGTTCGTCCAGTGCTTTTAGCAGGTTGTTCGTTGGATTAATCTGGTGTGTTCGTGAAATGAGATGCGTGTGTATAGGTTTTACTTCATCCTGAAGAATCAGCGACATCTCAAGTCGCTTTTCTCCCGGGTGTAAGTTTATCAGTTCTGATATCTTTTCTATGAGTTCATTTTGTAAGGCCTTGATGTTGAGTTCCAGATGAAGACCATTGAATCTTTTTTCACGAATATCATTAAGGATTTCGATATTGTGGATTTTGAGTTCAATTCTTTGTTCGCCCCATTTTTGCTGGACTACCTTTCCTTCTACAAACAAAAACCATCCGGGCATGAGATATTCTTTAAATTTTATATAGTCATCGCCAAAGAAAAAGAATGTAAAGGGCCCGTTATAGTCTTCGAGCGTAAGGGTACCAAAGGGTTTCCCTGTTTTTGTGGTTCGGTGGGCCACAGCAGTGACAATTCCAGCTGTTCGTATGTCTTTTCCGAGTTGTTCACTGAGGTCTTCCAATGTGCGAAGTTCAGCATTGCAAAAGTACCGCAACTCCAGTGCGAAATCGTCCAGCGGATGGCCTGAAATGTAAAGTCCTACGACATCCCGTTCAATATTGAGTTTTTGAATATCGCCATATGGCTCAATGGGCTTTACCGTTGGTTTGGGGACTTCAACTCCATTTTCCCCACCAAACAAGGAAGCCTGGGCGCTTTGTTTTTCCGCTACAATTTTACCCGCATATTTTATAGCCTTTTCGATCAGAGAGACATCTCCTTCTTCGGCTTCCAGGTATTGTCGGCGATGAAAACCTTTAAAACAATCAAATGCACCAGACATGGCCAGTACTTCAAATGTTTTTTTGTTTACGGATCGCTGATTTAGTCTTTCGGAAAAATCAAAAATATCAGGATATGGCCCATTTTCTTCCCTTTCATTGATGATGGCCTCAACGGCAGCTTCTCCGGTGCCTTTAAGGGCTCCTAATCCGAATCTGATTTCTCCATCTTTGTTTACTTCAAAATAAACGCCTGATTCGTTGACATTTGGGCCGAGTACCGGGATATTCAGATTTTTGCACTCCTCCATAAAGAAAGTTACTTTCTCAATGGAAGACATGTTGTGAGTGAGTACAGCCGACATATATTCGGCGGGATAATGTGCCTTGAGATAGGCTGTTTGATAAGCTACTTTTGAGTAGCAGGTGGAATGAGATTTGTTAAAAGCATAGGCAGCGAAGGCCTCCCAGTCTTTCCAAATCTTTTCTGCTTTGTCAGTTGGATGGCCATGCTTTTCACAGCCTTCAAGGAATTTGGGCTTTAGTTTTTCCAACAGGGCCGCTATTTTCTTTCCCATGGCTTTCCGAAGTACATCGGCATCGCCTTTTGAAAAACCGGCGAGCTTTTGGGAGAGTAACATCACCTGTTCCTGATACACCGTGATGCCATAAGTCTCGGCCAGATACTCCTCCATGTCAGCCAGATCGTAGCTGATCTCTTCATCCCCATGTTTTCGTGCGATAAAGTTGGGGATGTATTCCATAGGGCCAGGCCGGTATAAAGCGTTCATGGCAATAAGATCCTCAAATTTGTCAGGTTTTAAGGCACGGAGGTGCTTCTGCATGCCTGGTGATTCAAACTGGAAGGTGCCCGTTGTTTGCCCACGCTGATAAAGTTCATAAGTTTTTGAGTCGTCCAGCGGGATGTCCTCTATTTCAATGGCTACATTGTGTCTTTTCTTTATAATTTTTAGCGCTGTTTTAATGATGGTCAGGGTCTTTAGCCCCAGAAAATCCATCTTGAGCATGCCTGCATTTTCAATCACACTGTTGTCAAACTGTGTGATAAGCATTTCTGAGTCCTTGGAAGTGGATACAGGAATGTATTTGGTCAGGTCATCAGGCGCAATGATAATTCCGCAGGCATGGGTGCCGGTATTTCTGATAGACCCTTCTAATACTTCAGCTTGTTTGATGACCTGAGCGGGCAGATCATTGCGGCCCTTAATCTCGTCAAGCTCCTTCACTTCTTTAAAAGCTTTTTTGAGTGTTGTGCCTGGACGTTCAGGAACCAGTTTAGCTAGGCTGTTGGTGTCACTGAGGGGTAATTCCATTACCCGGCCACAATCCCGAATTGATGACTTGGCTGCCATTGTGCCATAGGTGATGATCTGTGACACCTGATTATAACCGTACTTATCAATGACGTATTTAATCACCATGTCCCTGCCTTCATCGTCAAAGTCGATATCAATATCAGGGAGAGATACCCTGTCGGGATTGAGAAAACGCTCAAACAGTAAATCGTAGGCTATGGGGTCAATATTTGTAATTTCTATGCAATATGCCACAGCGGATCCTGCAGCTGAACCGCGACCGGGCCCTACAGAAACACCCATTTCGCGGGCTTTGGCGGTGAAATCCTGTACGATGAGAAAATAGCCCGGATAACCGGTATTTTCTATGGTGGCCAGTTCGAAATCAAGTCGCTCTTTTATTTCTTCTGTTACTTCAATGTATCTTTTTTTTGCGCCTTCGTAGGTCAGGTGACGAAGGTATTTGTTCTCTCCTCTTTTCCCCCCATCTGTAGCATCCTGCGGATCAACAAATTCAGTTGGAATGTCAAAAGTGGGTAAGAGTACGTCTCTGTCTAGTTTATAGGTCTCTATTTTGTTTACAATTTCCGCAATGTTTTCAATAGCCTCCGGGATGTCACTAAAAAGGGTTTTCATCTCTTCCTGCGACTTAAAATGAAACTCCTTATTGGGAAACCCGTAGCGAAAACCACGCCCCCTGCCTATGGGGGTAGACTGATATTCCCCTTCTTTGATGCATAATAAAATGTCATGGGCATTGGCGTCTTCCCTGTCCAGATAGTAAACGTCATTTCCCGCAATTACTTTTACATGATATTTGCGGGCAAATCCCATTAACACCTCATTCAAATGATTTTCTTCCTCCAGTCCATGGCGGATAAGTTCTACGTAAAAATCATCTTTAAAGACTTCCAGCCACCATAGAAAAGCCTCTTCAGCCTGATGTTCACCGACGTTGAGAATGAGATGGGGTATTTCTGAATAAAGGTTACCTGTAAGTGCAATAACCCCTTCATTGTGTTCTTTGATGAGTTCTCTGTCTATCCTTGGATACAGGCCATATAAGCCCTCCATATATGCCAGCGAACTTAAACGAACCAGATTTTGATACCCTGTTTTGTTTTTGGCAAGCAATACCTGGTTATTGCGTTTGTCCGGGTTGTCTTTCGTGAATTTTAATTTTTTCCGCTCTTCAGCAACAAAGAACTCACAGCCTACAATGGGTTTAATATCATTATTCATGGCTTCTCTTACAAAAGAAAAAGCCCCAAACATATTGCCCAGGTCTGTGAGGGCCACAGCAGGCATTTGATATTCTTTTGCCTTGGCAACCAGCTTCTTAATGTTGGGAGTGGCCTGTAATACTGAAAACTGGGAATGAATATGCAAATGGCAAAAGGCCGACTGGATATGATCACCTGTCGTGTTATTGGTTACAAGATTTTCCGCCTGTTGTTTTTCTTTTTTTGCAAAATTAGCCTCGTCAAGGATTGGTGCCTGGTAGACGATTTCGGTGAGGGGTGTCTGATCAAAAGGTTTAATGACATGGTGTTGGATCAGGGCAAAGAAACATTTGGCCGTAGCATCAACATCATAAGCGGCATCATGCGCATCACCAAATCCTTCGCCAAAGAGTTTTTGATGTAATTCTATGAGTTTCGGAGGCTTGAATTTTCCACCCCAGCCCCCAGCCAACTGGCAAAATTCCCTTGATACATCAGATGTGTCTACTGTGGGAAAACTGATTAATATTGAATCAATACTTTTTCTGTACATCTCGGCCTCCACAATGTTGAGGTCGAATTTGATGTTGTGGCCGATGACCTGTTGAGTGTTTTTTAATGTTTCTGTGAAAGTATGAAGGACATCCTTTAACGGTAGGCCCTCCTTCTCAGCACGTGATGTGGATATGCCATGCACCTTTTCCGAGTTGTATGGAATGGTATATCCCTCAGGTTTGATGATAAAGCTCTTGTTTTCAAGGAGACGGCCCATCCCATCATGTAATTGCCAGGCAATTTGAACCATCCTGGGCCAGTTGTCACTATCAGTAACAGGAGCATTATAATTATGCGGCAACCCGGTGGTTTCCGTATCAAAAATAAGGTACATGTATTTGTAAAAATGTGGTTGTAAATGCTGTCTTGCAAGCTAAGAACAAAATGGCAGGTCGAAAATAAAATAATGAAAAAAATGGAAAACGAAATAGGTTGTCGCTCCTCACCAAACTATATTGGAATGTGGACTACATACTTCGTGTCAAAAAAATCTTCAGCGAAAAAATCCGATATGG
>JAOUKJ010000327.1 GCA_029882675.1 Cyclobacteriaceae bacterium | reverse complement strand
TAAATGCATGCACTTTGTTTTTAACAAGAAAGACAAAAGGTTAATTGGGATCAATACGTTTGGTATACGACTCCGCCATGAGGTTTTTGATCAATGGCTGACAGATGGGCGAAACATAGGTCATGTACTGAAAAACCTGAAGGATGCTCATTTCGACCCGGAATTTCATTTGCGGCACGAAACTGAAATTATTGAAGGATTCAACAGAAAATTTCCAACGGATTCTGTGGGCTCTGTGGCAAAAAAAAGTTGGTTAAATAAAATCATTGGTTGACATGGTGAGAAAGTCAGGCCTCGTATTGTTTATCATTTGTTTTGGGTTGTTCAACCTTTCTCCCTTTTTGGAGCAATACTCCCTTAACCGTGATAACTTGGAAAAAATTATGACTGATCCTGCGGGAAAACTATTCTCGGAGGAAGCCGGAAACATTTTTGATAAAGTCTACCCAACGACTTTTTCCCTGATTAGGGACATAAATACTATTTTTGAGCAGGTAAATGAAAAGCAACTGAAGCGTTATGGTATTACGCCCGAGGAAGTGGAGGCCCTTGTTTCCACGTCTGAAGAACTGACTTTTTCCTTTGCATTACTGGATAAAATATATCCGGGAGAGGGAGAAATTAATACTTTTAAGAAACAACGTTTTAAGGATTTTGGAAACTGGCTGGAGGGCCAGGCGTTTTCCACCAGCGATGAAATGGTTGATGCCCTGTGGGGAGTGGCCGAAACCATCAGAACATGGGGGATCATAAATGTACATGGTTTTGACCGGTATAAGCAAAAGTCATTAAGGTACGAAATGGTACGTTCTGCTTCGCAGGGGCCAGTGAGTTCGAATCCGTTATTGTTTTTTATGCTTTGTTTTGGTTTGGGAACACTGGGTGCTCTCCTTTATATCCTTCCTGTAATAAAAACATTGCCGGGAATTAAAAATAATGGTGTTTTCTTACGGTCACACTCCAGCAGGGGATGGCTCGGTATTTTGCTGGGTAGCTGGCTCATTGCTTTCTATATTGTACTATACTTTTATCATGAATACATGACCACCTGGATCATTATGGTTGACCCGGTGAGTTTCTTTTTGAAAAAGAGTGAAGCAAGCCAGTTCTTTCTCTACGGTGTGCTCTACACCCTTGCAGTTTTGGTGATGGGCCTGCGGATGATTATTAAATACCGGCATTCAAATTATCAGCTTTTTCGTACTGCTTCAGTCATGTTCTTTCAGCTGGGTTTTGCCTTTCTGATCCCCGAAATACTTCTCCGGTTAAATAAGCCCTACTTTGATTTCAAAAACATTTGGCCTCTCGATTATGACTTTTTCTTTGACTATGAACTGGATAATATGTTGGCCAGTGGAGGCCTGGGAATTTTTATGCTGGGTTGGGGCATCGCCCTTATTTTAATTGGAGTGCCCATTTTTACCTATTTTTTTGGGAAACGCTGGTATTGCAGCTGGGTATGTGGGTGCGGTGGGTTGGCCGAAACCCTCGGTGATCCTTTCCGTCAGCTGTCTGACAAACGGCTGAAAGCCTGGAAAATAGAACGTATTATCATTCATTTTGTGCTGTTTTTCGCCATTGTGATGACTGCCGGCGTATTATATACTTGGTTTACCGGTCAGGGTAATGTATTTGGTGTAGTGAGCACGTATACTGTACGGGAAATTTATGGATTATTGATCGGGTCCGCCTTTGCCGGAGTAGTAGGTACCGGGTTTTATCCCCTGATGGGCAACAGGGTTTGGTGCAGGTTTGGCTGTCCTTTGGCTGCATACCTGGGTATTGTGCAGCGGTTTAAGTCCCGTTTTCGGATTACTACCAACGGTGGGCAATGCATTTCCTGTGGAAATTGCTCCACCTATTGTGAAATGGGTATTGACGTTCGGTGGTACGCTCAGCGCGGACAAAACATTGTAAGGGCATCCTGTGTAGGTTGTGGCGTGTGTTCATCGGTTTGTCCCCGAGGTGTGCTCAAGCTGGAAACGAAAGAAGAGCGGGGAAGAATCCATTAATAAGTGTCCGCTTACCAGGTCCAATTCTTAAATAAGCAAAAATAATTTTATTATTTTTTTCAGATAATACCAAATGACCTTGTCATGGTTTGTTGACTTTAACATAAAGTTCAATTGAGATGTTCAAGAACTGCCCCGTCATTACATACGTATAGTAACTTCCTATCTATGTCATATTATACGTAAATATACGTAAACGGCTGTTTTGAGTGATTTGCAAACCTTCCGTTTCGCACGAATTTATATTAAAAAATAAATTATTATATATGTATGTTTAAACATATACACGTGTATAATAAAAAATATAATAATATAAAGCAAAATAAATTTTAAAATAAATAAAAAACAATAAAATAAAATGGATAAAGGCATAAAAAGTCAATAAGTTGATTATTTTTCTTGTCGCAGAAAACATTACACAAACAATAATACGGCGTGGTATGGTTTGAGTTAAGGACAGTTCATCCCCTACTTTTGGGGCATGCAATTAAAGGGCATGAATTGAATTTTACTAAACAACTATAGATATGAAATTTTTGGCTTTTTTAAGATTTAAGGGAAAAATGGCGGTGATGCTACTTGTTCCTTTGTTAGCAGTAGGTTTCTATGCCATTACAAGTATAAGTGAAGGCATATCAATAACTACTGAAAGTGATCAGTTGAATGAGCTGGTTGTGTTGTCCAACAAGGCAAGCGCCGTAGTACATGAACTACAAAAAGAGCGAGGTCTCACAGCAGGTTTTCTGGGGAGTTCCGGTAAACAATTTGGAAATGAGATCATAGCACAAAGGAAGCTCACCGATAGTAAAATCGGGGATCTGAATCTATATTTAAATGACTTCGACCAGTCACAGTTTAGTGACGAGTTTCAGCACATGTTGTCAGCGTCAATGAGTAACCTGAAACCTCTTGAGGAAAAGCGAAAAGTGATTAGTGCACTTGCCATTAATACAGCCGATGCCATTGGTTATTATACAGATGCAAACGGACAGTTTCTAAATACAGTAGGCCATATTTCAAGGGTAGTTACTGATCAGGAGATAAGCACAGACGTTACGGCTTATGTCAACTTCATGTTGAGCAAGGAGCGGGCGGGGATTGAACGGGCCGTGTTGACAAACACTTTTGCTGCTGATCGGTTTGGCCCGGGCATGTTCAACAAATTTCTGGACCTGATGTCACAGCAAAATACCTATAACCGTGTCTTTAAGATGTATTCGGAGCCAAAGTTTCAGGATATATTTAATAAAAAAATGCAGACTAAAGAGGTGTTGGAAACCGAACGGATGCGGGCCACAGCCCTGGAGAAGTATTTGGAAGGACATTTTGGTGTGGATGCGGGATTTTGGTTTGCCAGTCAAACCAAAAAGATCAATTACCTGAAGGAGGTAGAGGATGTGTTGGCTTCGCACTTGATGCTTGAAGCGAATGAAGCAAAAGCGGCTGCCCAACTAATCCTTTATCGTGACATATTCATAGCACTTACTGTATTGGGACTGGCCTTAGTTCTGGCTTATGTAATTGCACAAAACATTAGTTGCCGGGTAGGTGAATTAAACAAAAACATCAAACGTATTGCAGAAGGTGACCTGACAATGGAGATGTCGGCGTATGGTTCGGATGAGATATATGATGTAGTCGTTAATATGAGGGCAATGATTGAAAGGTTGCGCAAAATTATACATGATGTAGTGGATGTTGCAAACACGGTGACCACTGCCAGTCTGGAAATCAACAAGGCCACAGAAACACTTTCTGAAGGGACCACTGAACAAGCCAGTTCACTTGAAGAGATCTCGGCATCGATGGAGCAAATTTTGGCCAATGTAGAGATGAATGCAGAACATTCTACAGAGACTGAAAAGATAGCAGAAGTGGCCGCACATGAGATTGAGGCATCCAATCGTGAGGTGGAGAGTGCCGGGTTATCCATGAAGGAAATTGCGGACAAGATATCAATCATAGGCGAGATATCACGTCAGACCAACCTTTTAGCACTCAATGCAGCAGTTGAGGCGGCACGTGCCGGTGAGCATGGAAAAGGTTTTGCGGTAGTTGCTGCTGAAGTAAGGAAATTGGCTGAGCGCAGTCAGCAGGCAGCTACAGAGATCGATGAATTATCTGTAAGAAGTGTAAATATAGCCAACAGTTCAGGCAAGTCGATGAGTTTGGTGGTGCCCAGTATACAACGTACATCTCAGCTGGTAAAAGACATTACCAATGCCAGTATAGAACAAAAAGCGGGGACTACCCAGGTTAACCAGGCACTGCTGGAACAAAACCAGATTGTACAGCGAAATTCTTCACTGGCTGAGGAGCTTAATGCCAGTGCTTCCGAATTGGAAGGGCAGAGTGAATCCCTGCGTGATCTGATGACCTTCTTTAAACTATAATAATGAGGTAAACCGGGTAGCTGTTGTCTATGACTGAGGGATGGTGGGGAGGTGTATATAAAGCCTTCCCCGGAGATGAATGACAGAAAACACACCTATTTAAATTTCTGACTATCATGGGAAATAGGAAAATAAATAATGTACTTATCATTGATGATAACGAGATTGATCAGTTTATTACCCAATCTGTCATTAAACTGGCAAAATGTGATGCTGAGGTTCACTCGGTGAGTAATGTGAATGAGGCCTTGTATTTTTTGCAAAAGGGATTAAACGGTGAGATACCAATTCCTGAACTCATTCTTCTGGATATTCATATGCCGGTGTTAAATGGATGGAATTTCCTTACCGAATATCAAAAGTTAAGTCACGCACTCACCGACAAAATAGTGTTGGTTATGTTCTCTTCTTCCATAAATAAGAATGACCGCAAGCAGGCAGCAAATTTTCAGGAAATCGCTGATTTTATTGAAAAGCCTATAACAGTGGATAAATTTAATAAAATTGAAAAGGAGAATTTCCATAAATACGAATATGTATAGAAGGACTTTCTTCACATTAATGAATTATTCAGGCTAAAGGTTGCTCACTTATTCAAATGTAAAAAAAAGATATTTTGAATATTTCCCACCCCAGGTGGGGACATCTTTACCTCTAATGCCTAAAATACGCTTGCGGATTTTAGGGAATAAGTTTCATTTGGAAAATGGGATAGAAAAGGTTCGTAGTTTTCATATAATTGAAAGGCTGAAAATAAAATT
>JAOUKJ010000326.1 GCA_029882675.1 Cyclobacteriaceae bacterium | reverse complement strand
ATTAAATTAAAAAATGGAATACTCAGAAGTAAATAGATTATCGCGATTAGCAGCCATTTTAATTCAATTTCAGACTAAAAGAATTATTACCGCTTCCGAATTATCCCAAAAATTTCAAGTTAGTAAAAGGACAGTTTACAGAGACATTAAAGCATTAGAGAGCGCAGGTGTTCCTATTTTGACTGAAGAAGGAAAAGGCTATACATTAATGGATGGGTATAGAATTCCACCTGTAATGTTTACTGAAAAGCAAGCAAATGCTTTAATACTGGCAGAGCAGTTAGTGTTGAAAAATAATGATGCCTCTTTTGTAAAAGATTATTCGGAGGCAATTGATAAAATCAAATCTATTTTAAGATATACCGTCAAAGACAAAGCAAATTTACTTGCAAATAGAACTCAATATATAGAGATCATAAATCAAGAACGAAACAGCAATAATTTGTCGGATTTGCAAAATGCACTTACCAATTACAACCTTGTGAAGGTAGAATATATCAATAAAGAGGGCAGTGCAACAAACAGATTAATAGAGCCATTTGCGTTACTGAGTACAGCGCATTGGTATTTGATTGCATGGTGTCGTTTGCGCATGGAATTTCGGTTTTTTCGATTGGACAGAATTCAAAAAATCGAAATTCTAACAGAACACTTTGAACCTCACAAAATGACTTTACAAGAGTATTTTGACAAATACCATTAATTCTTTATTGACCCTTGACATAGGGCTGTCACCGGCCAGAATTATGTTTGTATCATATTAGTTATTAAAACAAGAAAAAGAATGACAAACACAATTAAAGCAAGGCTGTATTCAACCGAATTTCCAAAGCCTACTATGATTTCAGTGAATGATGTAGATCTCGAAGTATTTGAAGCAGGTCAGGAATGTGCAGGGAACCCCATCGTACTTTGTCACGGTTTTCCGGAGCATGCATTTTCCTGGCGTTATCAGATACATGCTCTTGTCGAAGCAGGTTACCATGTCATAGTCCCAAATCAGCGGGGTTATGGTAATTCATCTTGTCCGACCGAAGTAACTGATTATGACATTGAACACTTGACAGGGGATCTTGCAGGACTTCTGGATCACTACGGATATGAAGATGCAACCTTTGTTGGTCATGACTGGGGGGCAAATGTCGTCTGGAATCTTGCCCTATTGTATCCTGAGCGGGTAAATAAAGTGATAAATCTGGCTTTGCCTTACCAAGAGCGAGGAGAAAAGCCCTGGATTGAGCTTATGGAAGAGGTCTTTGGTGAGGACTTTTATTTTGTTCACTTCAACAGACATCCCGGGGTGGCAGATGCTATATTGGAAGGAAATACATCCCAGTTTCTTCGTAATCTATTTCGCAAGAATGAACCACCTTTACTGCCAGAGCCAGGAATGTTAATGATTAATCTTGCTAAAGCAGATAAACCTCTTGGTGAACCTTTAATGGATGACAACGAACTGTCCGTTTTTGTTTCTGCTTTCGAATCATCAGGGTTTACAGGGAGTATAAATTGGTATAGAAACCTAGACCGTAATTGGCATTTAATGGCAGATGTGAAGCCTATGATTAAACAACCAACATTAATGATATATGGTGACCGGGATTTGATTCCGAAATCTCAGAGCTTAAAAGATTTCGCACCAAATTTAGATGTGGTTAGCTTAGATTGTGGCCATTGGATTCCTCAAGAAAAGCCAGAGGAAACTAATCAGGTAATTTTAAAATGGCTGGAAAAACAAGATGTCTAAAAATGAAATAGAAACATTTACTCCCAAAAATCAAACAGATTGGCGAAAATGGTTAGAAAAAAATCACAAATCAAAACAGTCTGTTTGGCTGATTTATTTTAAGTCATCAACAAAAATTCCATCCATTAGCTGGAGTGAAGCCGTTGATGAAGCACTGTGCTTTGGGTGGATAGATAGTACTAAGAAGACTATTGATGAGGAAAGGTATATGCAATATTTTTCAAGAAGGAAGCCAAATAGCAATTGGTCAAAAGTAAACAAAGAAAAAGTAGCCAAACTCATTCAAAACAACCTAATGACAAAAGCAGGATTTGACAGCATAGAAACTGCAAAACAAAACGATTCCTGGACAATTTTAGATAAAGTTGAAGCCCTTTTATTACCAGAAGACCTAAATGAAAAGCTGGCGAATTTCAAAGGCTCAAAGGAATACTTTGATCGTTTATGCAAGTCTGACAAAAAGATTTTATTGCACTGGGTCATCTCTGCCAAACGGGAAAAGACAAGACAAAAGAGAATTTTAGAAATCACCGAAAGTGCCGGTAAAAATTTGAAGCCAAAACAATTTAGATAAAAACGACTTACAGCAATTAGGAATTAAAATCAGGCGCGCACCGGGCGTTCAACATTGGCTTTGATGCCATTGGCAGTGGGTGTAAAACCGGAAGTTTCGTATATTTATCTGGCAATGGCCGCGAGATTGAAAAATAGTGGCTATGTCCCGTAGTCACGGGAGCCCAGGCACATAGCAGGGTCGTTTGGGATATTGAAACCAAACTAATGAGAATATACATTTTCCTTTTACTTGTATTTTTATCCTCATACGGATATGCTCAAATGGATGATGATTTTGACAGGTTCAATTATTTAATTGGTCATAGCGAAGATGTCCTCGAAAAGGCAATACAAGATGTATATGACAAAGCTTATATCGAGCGTATTGAGAAAAATGCTGATTCAGTTAGATTGGTAATTGCACAAACTTACCCGAGGCTTAATTATACCTTCTTTATTAAAAATGGGAACCTGAATCACGTTGGTGTTACAATGCTCAGGTTAAAAACTCAAAAGATGAGGAAATATCTTGAATCAAAGTATCAAGAATCTCAATTGTCTATTCTACAAGGCACTAAATTTCAAAACTATTCAAACGAGATACACCAAGTATTATACATTTATGAGGATAAAAAAACAAGTTCATGGATATTGCTAGTTTCCTATCCAGATCACGGCAAACGTAGATCGAATTTGGTAATATTTAAAATGTAACATCCCACAATCGATAAGACGGCCGTGAGCCATAAGCTCACAGTGCGCCCCTGCCTGCCTTAAGGCCTGCGTGACACATCCGACATACCGGATTTTGCAGTCTCGCTTCCCTGCCTGCCGTCCCGAGCACATCAGGACGGCAGTTCAGGCAGGCTTCAGTGCATACCTCGCGGTAAACCACCTTGCGCACTTGCTGCAGGCTTCACCAACTTGCCTGTCAGGGACTTGCACCCTTTAGAATATCTGACTACCTTTCGGTAGTCTGCCCATGCCGGGCACACACAATGTGTATAGTGCATAGCACCTTGCGGGATGCTCCGACACCATACACGGAACGTTAGGTGCAAGGGCAAGAGACAGAAGTTGCAAATATAATTTAGTGTAGAGATGATTTTAATCTTACCTTTGCAAACTTTTTTAAAGTAAAGAGATTATGGCAAATTTATTAAACGAAGTTTCAAGAACTTTTAGTGAATTTCTATTTATACCAGGATTAACAACAAAATTAAATACCCCGGATATTGTAAACTTAGAAACTCCATTAGTACGATATAAAAAGGGTGATTCTCCAAAAATCAGTTTAAATACACCGTTTGTGTCTGCTATTATGCAATCAGTTTCAGACAGTAAATTAGCGATTGCGCTTGCTAAAGAAGGCGGATTATCTTTCATTTTTGGTTCTCAATCGATAGAAGATCAAGCAAAAATGGTTATGGAGGTCAAAAAATATAAAGCTGGATTCGTAGAGAGTAGAGCGAATACAACACCTGAGAGCTCCCTCAAGGATATTCTTGATTTAAAAGAAACAACTGGATTTTCAACAGTTGGAGTAACTGATAATGGAAAATCGTCAGGCAAGCTTCTTGGAATTGTAACAAGTCGTGATTATAGAATTAGCAGAGACAATCCGGATAAAAAGGTGAAGGATTTTATGACCCCAATGGAGAATATGATTACAGCAAGTGATGGGATATCTCTTGGAGAAGCCAACGACATTATCTGGGAGCACAAGCTTAATCAATTACCAATTATTGATGATAATCAAAACCTAAAGTATTTTGTTTTTCGAAAGGATTACAACAGTCATATAAGAAATCCAAATGAGTTATTGGATTCCAAAAAACAATTAATTGCTGGAGCCGGAATAAATACAAGGGACTACAAGGATAGAGTTCCCGCCCTTGTTAAAGCAGGCGTAGATGTGCTATGTATAGATTCGTCAGATGGATTTTCAGAGTGGCAAAAAGAAACAATTGAATATGTAAAAGAAAATTTCGGAAATGATGTTTTGATTGGAGCAGGAAATGTAGTTGATAAAGAAGGATTCTTATACCTTGCAAATGCAGGAGCTGATTTTATAAAAGTTGGTGTTGGAGGTGGTTCTATTTGTATTACTCGTGAACAAAAAGGAATCGGAAGAGGACAGGCTACAGCTATAATTGACGTGGCTAAAGCAAGAAATACATACTTCAAAGAAACAGGTGAATATATTCCAATATGTTCTGATGGCGGTATCGTGCAAGACTATCATATGACGCTTGCATTGGCAATGGGGGCTGATTTTTTAATGATGGGAAGATATTTCGCCCGTTTTGATGAAAGTCCTACAAGAAAATTATTAGTTGGTGGAAATTATGTAAAAGAATATTGGGGAGAAGGTTCCAATAGGGCTAGAAACTGGCAGAGATATGACATGGGTGGGAATAGCAATTTAATATTTGAGGAAGGTGTCGATAGTTATGTTGCATATGCAGGTAAACTAAAAGATAATTTATACCAAACATTAGGTAAAATAAAATCGACAATGTGTAGTTGTGGAGTTTCCACCCTTAAAGAATTACAATCAGATGCAAAGATTACTATGGTTTCATCAACAAGTATAATTGAAGGTGGAGCTCATGATGTGATTGTAAAAGAAGTTGATAAGTAGATAATAGAAAACCCCAGCACCTAATCGAGACGGCCGTGAGCCATAAAGCCCACGGTGCGCCCCTGCCTGCCTTAAGGCCTGCGTGACGCATCCGTCATATCCTTAACGCGCCGTCCTCCGGGTAAGGGCCTATTCTTTCCTCCGATCCCCGCGACATCTACCATTTAGGGATTATTGGCTGCGGGCTTTGCAAAGATGTGTATTGTTATTTACCGATTACAAGGGATTACGCCCTTTAGAATATCTGACTACCTTTCG
>JAOUKJ010000325.1 GCA_029882675.1 Cyclobacteriaceae bacterium | reverse complement strand
CCCGTTTAGTAGCCCCGCCAGGAATCGAACCTGGATCTTAGGTTCCGGAAACCTACATAATATCCATTATACAACGGGGCCATTCAATGAAGGCGCAAATTAAACAGTTTCTATGAATTGCGGAACAATTTATTGAAGTATCATCGCCCGTAGTTATTTTTATTATTTCCAAATATTTATTAATTTATCGGATTAAATTATTTTATCCGATCTGAGGAAGGTCCTGGACGAATATATACCGATAATCACTAACTGAATAAAGATGAATAACTCGAGAAGGAGGTTTATGAAGCAGGGTGCCGCTACACTGGCGGGGTTGGCATTGGTAAATCCATCGCTTTTTGCGCTTAAGAAAGCGGAAATCCTTGGGCTACAACTCTATTCCATACGCGATGACATGAAAACAGCACCCCTCGATTCATTGAAGAAACTGGCTAAAATGGGCTATGTCAATGTAGAACATGCCGGCTATTCCGATCGCAAATTTTACGGCTATCCGGTAAAGGAGTTTAAGTCTATTCTTGACGACCTGGGCATGAAGATGCCTTCAGGACATTCGGTGCTGGGTAAAAACCATTGGGACAGCGGCTCCAAAGACTTTACAAGCAGTTGGAAATACACCCTGGAAGATGCCGCTGAAGTAGGTATGCAGTATGTGATAAGTCCCTGGCTGGACCAAAGCCTGCGCCAGGATGAAGACCGTTTAAAAAGATTCATGGAGGTCTTTAACCAGTGTGGCGAACACTGTAAGAAGATGGGTATGAAGTTCGGCTACCACAATCATGACTTTGAGTTCAGCGAAAAGCTGAATGGCTCCACAATATATGATATTATTCTACAGAACACCGATCCCGAAGGAGTAATACAACAACTTGACATCGGCAATATGGTGATTGGAGGGGCAAATGCTGCTGATTTGCTGAAAAAATATCCCGGCCGGTTTGAGTCCTTACATGTCAAGGATATGATCAAAAGTGACGATGGCCATGGGGGCTTTGAAAGCACTATTCTGGGCGATGGCCTGATCAAAATAAAAGAGATTATTGACATGGCCCGCACATCGGGTGGTACGGTACATTTCATCATCGAACAGGAATCCTATCAGGGTGTGGCACCACTGGACTGTATGAAAGAAGATCTGGAAAGAATGAATAAATGGGGGTATTAATCTGAAATAATTTTTATGAAACGTCGCCAATTCCTGCAATCAGGTGCAAAAGCACTGATGGCTGCCAATATGGGCCCTTTTATTTTAACGGGGAAAGCCTCTTTGTTTTCCGGTGCTTCTTCCCATATTATCAGTGTGGTGGATCATCTGGCCTCCTCACTACAAACCATTCCGGGGAGTCAAAGCCCTAATCGCGATGGTGTAGTCCTCAATAAAGTGGTGGATTATACAGTTAACAGGGTGCGCGTTTCGAATATGGTGGATACGGCGGTAAAAAAACTGACAGGCAAAGAAAATGTAGGAAAGGCCTGGGAATCTCTCTTTCCTGCCGGACATCCCAATAAAGACACCACCATTTCTGTTAAATTAAATTTCTCATACGGTGAAGGCCCGGAAATCAATGACTGGTCGGATACCATTTGTCCCTACGGCCCGAAAGTAGCCCTTACCGATGCCATTGTCGCAGGCTTGACACAAATGTTGGATGGCACCTTTCCCATTGAAAACATCCTGCTATATGATGCGATTTATCTATCGGATGACCGGATGAAATACACCTTACGGCAAGGGTACCGGCCCGTCATTCGCAATGATATGGGTATTCGTAAAGACCTGGCCCGCGGAACCTATGGATTGCATTGGGTGGCTGCCCGTAATGGCAAAGAAATACCGGCCGATGCACCACAGTTTTTGGCGGCACCTGATTTTCCTGAAAAGTACCAGGCACCACAACGAATTATCCCGGCCGTGTATGAAAATGATTTTATGATCAATGTGGCCAATGCCAAGACCCATCGGGCCTCAGGTGTAACGGGCGTAATGAAAAACACTTATGGTTGTACTGACAACCCCGTGGCTACCCATGGCAATACCGAATGGCGTGATGCCCTGTCATCGCCATTTGCTGGCACCCGTAAATGTATCCCTGTATTTTACAAAGCAATCCAGGAACAAACCCCCTGTATTCTGAATGTGATGGACGCCCTGGCCGGCGTTTATCATGGGGGTCCTTTGTCGGGACAGGTGTTTGGTGAAAATGCGCTGGCGGTAAGCCGTGATCCGGTGGCACTGGACAGCTATGCTTTGGCGCTGATCAATAAGCACCGGAAGCAAAATAACTACTCTGTTCTTAATACCACTGAAGAAGGCCGTCCGGCTGACGGCTATCCCAATGCCCATGCACCCTTCCTGCGATATGCCGCTGAAATACACAACCTGGGCAGCCCTTCTATGGATGGCCTGGAAGTGATAGACCGTACCTCAAGCACTGAGGAATACAATGTACCGCAGTTGGATATAAATCAGGCCAGAATCAGTGATGTTGTGAGGGATAAAGCAGGCTCTCGTCTGGATTTATTTTTTGACAACAGTAAAAGGCAGCATACCATTGAATCACGCGTGGAGGATCTGGAAGGGAACCTGGTCTGGAGCGACAAAACAAGATCTACACGTTCTTCTACATATTCATTATCCTGGGATCAGCAAAATGAATACAAGCGGGAAGTAAAAAAAGATTGGTATATATGGAACATTACGGTTGATGGAAGGCGGTATTCCAGAGTTATTCATGAAAAGGAAATCGGAAGTAACGGATAAAGGATAATACGTGTTAACATTTTTCTTTACCTCATTTATAATTTTACGAGCGCCTTTCGAGCATAGATTTTGGGCAAGTTATTGTCAACTATTGAAAGGAATTTTAATTTCTATCAATGTAAATTCCCCCTGTACACTCCTTATGTAAATGGTGCCCTTTAGTTTGACTACTGCCTGTTTTACGATGTATAAACCAAGACCCGATCCGGTAGATATTTCCGTTCCCCGGTAAAACATATTGAATACATTTTTGAGTATTCCATCAGTCATGCCTAGTCCATTGTCTCTCAGCGTTATGATTAGAAAGCCATTACTTTCGTTTATACTGATGTCCAAGCGGTTCTCTGGTTTATTTGGATCAATATATTTAATGGCATTGGAAAGGAGATTGTTGAATATGATTTCTATTTTCTGCGGATCATTCGTATAATTAAATATTTCCTGATTATCTACTTCCAGAGAGACTTTCAATCTGTCGTAATGATGTAAATTCCGTAGGTTGGTCAAACAGTTTTTTAGTATATTATGGAAATCAATGACCTCTTTTTGTTTGCCCTCGTCGTTAATCACCTTTAAATGATTATTTATCGATTTCAAAAACGAATCAAGCATTAAAGCACTACTACCTATCCGTGTAATATATTCCGAAAGGTCAACATCCTTTTTTTCGTATTTCAAAAGATTAACCAGCCCCAATATAGATGATACAGGAGCTTGCAGGTCATGCGATATTCTGTAAACAAATTGGTCAAGTTCGAATTTTCTTGCTGAAAGCTCGTTTTTTGAATCGATGATTTCCTGTTCAGCTATTTTTCGTTCAGTGATTTCTTGCACAGTGGCCGAAAACACCCGGTTAATTTTAGAAACGCCTTCCATTTTTCCTTTGAGGTTGATAAATTTCCGGAGACCGTTTACAATTATCGGAAGATCCATATCTACCGTGTTGTCAGGTTTATAGGCCGACATTCTAATTTTATACAAAGCCTTAAATCTATGCTTCTCTTCAATCAAATAGAATAGCTTTTTACTATTTAGTAAATCTTTATTTTCTGTCAGGCCGAGTACCTCAATCAGCTGATCTGAAATTTCTAATATGTTGTTTTCTTGATGCCAGACAAAATGTCCTAATCGGGCTATTATTTGAGCCTCTTCGAGTTTTTTTCGCTGAAAGACCAATTCCATTTCACGCTGTTTTTTTTCAGTAATATCGATCATGAACCCCGCAATATGATCTATTTGGCCTCCCAGTTTAACAATTTTAAGATTATCGAAAAACCATCTGTATTCACCCCACTTTACTTTAAGCCTGTATTCGCATGAAGCATTGCCATCTTTGTACAATTGGAGCCTTTTGGAATAAACTTCGGCCTTGTCAAGTGGGTGAATGCGCTCAAACCAAAATGTATGATTATGGACGAATGATGCCGGTTCATATCCGGTTATTTTTTCTACATTGGGACTTATGTAGGTGACTTCATTCCGTTGCTTTGGTTCAACAACATAATTAATAATCGATAGTGATTCTGAAATCAATGACATCTGTGTAGAATAGGCGAGCTTTTGCTCTATCTTTTTCAATTCAGTCAAGTCTCTGATGGAAGCAATCACCAACGGCTCATTTTTATAAATGGGTATCAGGCTTACGTCTATTGGAATGACTGAGCCGTCCTTTTTGATTCCATAAATATTGAGGTTTTTACCCATCCGTCTGGATTTGGGGTTGGCAAAATAAGCCTTAAAATGACCTTCGTGCATATTGCGGTGATCGTCCAGCAGCAAACAGTGCATAGGTTCTTGATCAAGCTCCTGGTCGTCATAACCAAAAAGATCGTTTAACAATTTATTCGCCAGAATGATGTTACCTTTGGTATTGACAACCATACAGGGATCCGGGAGAATTTCCATTATTCCCAATAAGTCTTCTGGTTTTGTTAAAAGTTCCTCAGCGTACAACATGTATTAACGTTTATGAAAATACTTTTAGTTATTAAATATTCGAACTTTAAAATTATGGAAGGCAATGAACAAAAACAATACTCAATAATAGGTATTTTAAAATTGTTATTTTATATTAATTCTTAATTATACAATATTTAGTGACAAATTGACTTTTCAGATAGAAATATTCTATTGACTAATTATTTACTGTCACCAATAAATCTAATTTTTGCCAACTTACGATTGTCGTGTCACAGGTTGCTAACCCTTGATCAACTCACGTGCACTTTCGAGGGCGGAAGATGAAGGATTATCACCGGCGATCATTCGTGCAATAGCCTCAACCCGCTGGTCATTATCCAGGGTTTTAATTTTACTGGCTACCCCTTTGTGATGCTGGTCTTTATAGACAAAATAGTGTGTATTGCCCCGGGCAGCAATCTGGGGAAGGTGGGTAATGGTGATGACCTGATGTACTTTACCCATCTGTTGCATCATCAGGCCTAACTTTTGTGCA
>JAOUKJ010000324.1 GCA_029882675.1 Cyclobacteriaceae bacterium | reverse complement strand
GGCCGCAGTTGAAGCCTGGATATCCCGCGACCACGATGCCGAATGGCAAACATGGCTTTCCTGGATGGATACGATTGCTAAAAAGGTAAAGGAAATCGATGGGGTGACTACCGAAGTTCAGCAACCCACCAATGGCTTAAACAACCGGTGTCCCCGGCTCGTCATTTCCTGGGATCCCAACAAACTGAATATCTCCGGTGATGACCTGGCCGAAGAACTGGCCCGAAATGCCCCTCGTGTGGCCATTGGCAGCGGTGGGGACGAAAAATTAACCTCGGTAAACATTACACCCAGTCAAATGCGACCGGGTAATGACAAAACCGTGGCCAACCGTATCCACGGTGTTTTATCACAAAAGAGGCCACCCCGGACGTTAGAATTAAAAAGCCCGTCGGTCAACGTAGGAGACCGTTGGGAGGTGACCGTAAAGTTCTTCAGCAGCGAAAGCAAGCATACCCTGCTTTTGGAGCAGGACGGCAATTGGGTGCAAGGCTTGCATCAGGGCGATTTTTCTGTACGCGAAGTCGTGGGGATGGTAGAAGGCGATGTGGTGAAGTTACGCAGCGTGGACAGTCAGTCGGGCGATTCCATCACCTTTATTTTTACAGGGACAGTTACGGGCGAAACAATGTCCGGATCGGTCTTTATGGGCGAATACCTCACGGCCGAGTTTTCGGCCAAACGCAACAATACGTATAAGAATGCCAGACAACGTGTCGTTGTGCCGGGTGGGCCACCGTTGGCTACATAGTGTATAGTCTTTAAATCTTTTAAATGTATAAACAAACCCTACATTGGGTGTATCCATGAATTAGACAGAAACAGGATTGATTGTGGTTCTGTCTCTCTATTAATTAATCTCTTTTCACAAAAAGAAAATCACCCCCTTCATCACCGGCATTTTGTATTTCGCCAAACAAGGGGGAACTGCTACTATTGTTCATTACTGCAATCCGAATCGAACTGAACAATTCTTCGGAAGTCGCATACTTATTTTCATTGTCCGTCAAACGAGAAAGCAAATACTTCAGGAAGACACTATTGTCTGAAACCGTTTCAATAGACCCACTGGTCATGGCCTTTCGGCTTTTTAAGCGATACAATTTGGCATAGGCCAACGATGCATTATTGAAGGCCGCCCGACTTTTAAAGATACTTCCGCTAAAACAGGCATCTGAAATCAGCAACGTATGCTTGGTGGGTATGGCCCCTATATAATCCACCAGGGTGGTATTTCTAAACCACCTTGAAGTGTTGCCCGATTCAATGTTCTGGGCGTCGGAAGGGAGCCAATACCCCTGGTTGGTCTTATCATTGAAATAACCATGACCAGCGTAAAAGATCAGTAAATTGTCGTTGTCCGTCAGTTCACTGCTCAGCCGGTCAAGGGCCACTATCATTTCCTCACGGGTAGGGTTTTCCAGCGTCCTTACATTTTCCTTTTTAAAAGTATATTTTTCTGTCAATACACTATACATGCTTTGTAGATCGCTCAGCGGATTGGTCAGGTCATTGATATTGGGGTCATCGTAGTCTCTAATCCCGATAAGCAATGCGTGATACCGCTCCTCCACCACCTCGTCTGATGTAGTAGGCCTTTCGTCTTCTTTGGTCAGGTCAAGTTCAAACTTCCCCGTTCGAACCGTAATGTCCTGTGCGTTGATAGTGCATATTGTACAACAAAGGCACACAATAATGGTAATACTTTTTACATGTGTTTTCATAGCCCTGGTTATTTAATGATCATCCGTTTTATAAATTTTTCTTTGCTGCTGTTGCCGGTGACTACCAGCCGGTATATGTACATACCCTGCGATACTTTTTCCCCATTTGGGGTGGTTAGTTCCCAGGCAATTTCATGAAAACCGGAAGGTAGTGTTCCCTGATAAATACTGGCCGTTTCCCTTCCGTACATATCGAAAACGGTTAAAGAAACCTCGTATTCTTTATTTTCAACCGGCAAACTAAATGGAATGATTGTTTTCGTTTGGGCGGGATTGGGGTAACTGGCTCCCAGTAAAACCTGATGCAGACCCAATGCTTTAAAAACATATTCTTTGCTTCCATAAAGAAAACCAAGGGGTATATTTTCTCCTGAGTTAAAGGTATACCTTTCCGATTCACGCATATCCACTATAGCATTGCCCACAGGATCATGCATAACCAGGTATTGCGAATTGTCACCGAAATGAGTATTATCCCATCGTATGGTCACCGGAAGGCCACTTCCCGACTTAATGAAGGCCTGCCAGTGATGTTCCTCCCTGGAATTAATGATATCTTTGGTCAATCGGTCTTCAGGCCGTCCACTATCAAAAACCAATTGAGGGAACCCACCCATGTTGGGGAAGGTGTTCATATCAAACCGATCCTGTTCCTGCATCGCTGCCGAATGCATACCGATGCCCCCCACTGTATTGACAAAAACATCTGAGGACAACACCAGCGGCACCTGCCAATCGGGCTTGTCCAGTCCTTCATTTCCCCATACTGCTTCTTCTACTGCTTCGTACCTCCCCCCTACCTGTATAGGCACCTTCAATGCAATATTCCCGGTACCCTGCTTAACTTCCACATAGGCACCTTCATAGGGCCCCAATTTATTACTGGCAGAGGCCACCAATTTGTCCTGACTGTTGTTAAAAATGATAAGGTTGCCGATGCTCGAGTTGTCATGGCCATTGGTGGCCACTACTGACGACCAGTCCATATCAAAAAGGTAAGGATTCCCGATCTGGTTCCAACCTTCTACCAGCGACAAGGTAAATACTTTATTACTTTCCAGGATTTTACCTGTTGAGGCCCCCGCCAACAGATTATTGATGGTGTTCTTGGAATTGAACCAATAGCCCTTTCCTCGCTTGATCTCCGTCAGTGCAGGATAGTTATCAGCGGCCTCCTTATATGCCCTGAATTTACCTTCGGAATCGTCCCAGTGCAGCACCCTCCAGGCTTTACCCCCATCAGGGCTGCCCAAAACATCCTCAAATATGGTAGAGATAGAGTTATTGGCCAGATCATAAGGAATGGAAAACATTTTCCAATCGGCCTTTTTACCTCCCTGACCCAGGTTTGTTGCCATGTTTTGCGATGCCTCTTTGGATACCGTAAGGCCTATCTCTACAGTATCTGTAATGGCCTCATTCCCCGCTGAATCTATGGCCGTAAACAAATATTTCAAGGCACCATCAGCCAACCAGGATTCCTGGATGGTTTGTGTATATTTTCCATCTGTGCCTTGTGTAAGCATAACAGGACTTTCATAAGTGATCCGGGTAATGTAACAATAATGAAAGTAAACATTTGCACTCCCCGAATTGTCGGTCACGGAAATGACTGCTTCCAGTTGACCAGCCCCACTGGCCATTTCAGTAGGTGTACTGTTGATAGCGATTACCGGCTTTTCTGTGTCAGGCGCTTCAAGTATATTAATAGTAAACGCATTTTCTAACGTACCCCCATGCCCATCGTTTGTTTGTACGCGTATTGAATATACCTTTTTCGCAGCAAAATCAAACACTTCCCCGGAAAGTAATTTGTTGCCTGAAATAGAAAAACTACTGTTATCTGTGTCGCCTTCTCCTGCTACAAGCGTATAAGTATGGCTGTCTGTGGCATCCGGATCAATGGTAGAGAAAGTACCTATTTCTGTATCAGTTGCCAGTTTTTCCATAATTTCTGCAACTGACAGGGCCAGGTTGGTGGGTACATTGTTTACTTTGGTTACGGCAATACTAAATACCTTTTCAAAAGTCCCTCCTTTCCCGTCATCGGTCTTGATACGTATGGAATAGGCAGGCTGCGTGGCGTAATCAAACACTTCAGCCGTAAGCAACTGGTTGTCTGATATAGCAAAGGCAGCGTTGCCGCTATCACCGGCCCCTGCCACCAGGCTATAAGTGTGTGAAGATGCAAGATCCGGGTCTGTTGTCGCCAGCGTACCCACAACTGTCCCAATATCGGCCTTTTCTGCCACCGACAGACCGGAAAGGGCCAGGTCTGTGGGCGCCTCGTTGACGTCGTTGAGTGAGATTGTAAAAACCTGTTGAAATAAACCCCCGTTACCATCATCGGTTTGCAGGCGGACAGTATAGCTAGACTGGGTTTCAAAATCCAGAACCACAGCCGTAACCAGGTCTGTACCGGTTATTGCAAAACTGGCATTGTTGGTGTCGCCGGTACCGGCCACCAGTGAATAGGTGTGGGTGTCGCCTGTATTGGCATCGGTGGTTGTCAGGCCACCGACCACACTGTTTAAAACAGCATCTTCCGAAATGGTGTCTGTGGCCAGTATGATGGCCGTTGGTGCCACATTTACTTCTGTTACTGTAAGGGTAAATGCTTTCTCAAACAAACCACCCACCCCATCGTCTGTCTGAATACGAATGCTGTATGACGATTGGGTAAAAAAGTCAATGTCGGTATTGAGGTACAATTTGTTACCGCTGATGGTAAATGATCCATTATCGGTGTCGCCCGTACCGGAAATAAATGTATAGGTATGTACTGTGTTGTCGGCGTCCTGGGTAGAAAGATCCCCGACCACATCGCCGGTTGATGCATCGCCGGGCACTGTAGTATTGTTCAAAAAGATATTGGAAGGGAAAGCATTAGATTCCGGTAAAACAGTGATTGTGAACACCTCCTCATAAAACAGCGATGCATCATCATTGTCTGTAGTACGAATACGAATAGAATAGATGTTCTGTGTCGCATAATAAAAAATTTTATTTGCCTTTAGTTCACTTCCAACAATATAAAAGAAGTCATTGCCGGTGTCTCCTTCACCAGACACCAGGGTATAGGTATGACTGTCTAGGGCGTCCTCGTCAAACGTTTGAAGTGAACCCACAAAAGTACCTCCGGGTTGGTTATCCAGAACTGTAGTTGGAGTTGGAGAGAGAGTAAGGTCATACGGGGCCTCATCTAGGTTGGTTACCTGTAAAGAAAAGGCCTTTTCAAAAACTTCATTCTCAGAGTCTGTTGTCCGGATACGAAAATAAAAAGTACTTCCTGCTGTCCGTTCATAATTAAGCAGTGATATGTTTCTGACTTCATTGCCTACGACTTCAAACAAAGCATTATCATCACTCCCCGTTCCGGTCACAAAAGAATAAGTATGAGTATCACCAATAGTTCCCAAATCAGCATCAGTAGTTGATAAAGCAGCCAGAGTAGTCCCAATGGGGAGGTTCTCAGGGTAAACAAAATCAATATAAGGGTC
>JAOUKJ010000323.1 GCA_029882675.1 Cyclobacteriaceae bacterium | reverse complement strand
GTGACATAATTACTTTTCTGCCAACTGAACTTGAGATTGTCTTTGTAAACCAACTCATATTATCGTAGGGTGTCTGATTTATTATGTGCCAAATTTAGTTGTATAGGTAATACTAAACAAAATCATTTGTGGTTTATTTTTGATTTGCTTTGCGGAAGTGTATTGTCAAGGTTTTTTCCGGATTACGATCGAATCACTTTTTAGTTTGAGGGTATTTTATATTCTTCATTTATCAGACTATCAGCAATATTATTACCTTGAATTTTTTGAACGAGGAGATTAATTTTTTTATTATGAAAAGCTATTTCATCGTTGTATTCTTTGGTTTCGTTGATAATGGACAACTTGATAAGTTCAAAGATTTTAATTCTAAGCCCCGTATATATCTCAAGAAGGTCAACTCTTTCTTTCAAAACTTTAGGTAAATTTTCCAATGAATCTATTGCAGTCAATGTTTCTTGGGCAAGGAACCAATTGGGAAGGCCATCTTTTTCAATTTTTTCAAGGAAAAACTCATCTGTAGAATTTTCCGGCAATTCATAAACAGCCATTGCTTTTTCTTCATATTCTCCAAATTTACTCATGATTTGGTCATAATACTTAATGCCATTATCGCTGTTTGTTACTGTAAAATAGGAGAGGGCAAGTAAAAGAGAAACAACCCCATAGAAAATAATATCATTCCTGCTATTATTATAAGGCTTTGCCAAAAAGGGATAAAAAGTAAACCCCAGGATTGTTCCGGAAAGAAGTCCACCTATATGTGCAGCATTGTCAATACCGGCCTGCATTCCATAGAGTAAGTTGAAACCCACAAAAAAGGCCATACTTCCCAACAACTTCTTACGGACTTGTTTAGTAACCAAATTTGTAGTTATAAGTGCAATATATACACCATAAAGACCAAAAATAGCACCTGAGGCTCCGGCACTTACTACTAAGTCGTTCCACCAAAGACTAACTACACTACCAAGAAGTCCGGTTAATAAAAAAGCAATCGTAAAGTGTTTTCTTCCAATCAAAGGTTCAAGTATAGAGCCAATATAAAAGAGGGCGTACATATTGAAGAGCAAATGAATGATTCCGATATGAAGAAAAAAGCTTGTGAATAGCCGCCAATACTCACCATCGAGAGTGAGGGGTTTAAAGTTTGCGCCCCAATTAAGGAGTATTTGAGTGTCGGAATTAATAATATGAGCTCCTGAAAGGGTCATTAAAATAAAAATGACAATACAAATGCCAATGGTTATGGGGGTTATAAAATAGCCCCTACGAGGGATGAAAAATGAAAGGAAGTTGCTTTTATTCATAGAAAGACAAATTAAAGGAAAAATATCAAGGAATATGGAGTATAACCTGGGAAGGATATTTTTTCTTTTAGTCTGCCTCATTTGTGGGGCTTTTCTCAAAGGAAAAATAAACGTTTATTTTGAGGGATAAAGGGGTAAAAATTTTGATTTTTTTAGATTATTTTTTAGGGACAAAGCATGTTCCCCTCCCCGTTATAAGTTACAAAAATCAGCTTTAAATAACCGTTTATTAAACGATTAAATGTAATTACTTTCAGGTACAAGTGTGAATTCTTTTTGTTTTAACAGCGGATTTAAAGTTTTCGATGACTAATTATTTACAGAATTAAAGGCGTTGACTACGACTGTAGATATTTGCTGATAATTAGGCACTCTACATAGTCAGGGTACACGGTTGATTCTTTTTCACCTCGTATTCAGCCTACCGTTTAGCGACACGCTATTACATCTGGAGTCATAACAAAATTGAAAGACCAAAACCTTTTTCATGCGTACGCCCTTTATATGTTACAAAGCCTAGCTATCACCTTTAACCTAAAGGCACTGAGCCCTGGTAAAGAAATTACAGAAATCGTATAGCCATGTCCATTACTATAGCGGTTAAACTATTATTGGAGCATGTAAATTTCAAGAACGAGCAGTAGGGAAGGGGGGAAAGGGCAAAAAAAAACCCTTAAGCGATGCTTAAGGGTTTAATAATAAAGAGGCGACGACCTACTCTCCCACGTTTTACGGCAGTACCATCGGCGCTGGCGGGCTTAACTTCTCTGTTCGGAATGGGAAGAGGTGGACCCCACCGCTATAGTCACCACAAGGTTTTACAGGTATTTGGTTGGTTAACCAAGCCTGATCTATACATTTAATAACGTTAACATAAAGGGAAAGAGAAAAGGCAAACAAAGAAGGAATGAAGATGAAGAAAAGTGTGATAGGAAAGCTTACGGGCAATTAGTACTGCTCGGCTTTGCCATTACTGGCTTTACACCTGCAGCCTATCAACGTCATCGTCTCTGACGACCCTTAAAAGAAGCCTCATCTTGAGGTGAGTTTCGCGCTTAGATGCTTTCAGCGCTTATCTCAACCAAGCGTAGCTACCCGGCGATGCAGCTGGCGCCACAACCGGTACACTAGAGGCTTGTCCAACCCGGTCCTCTCGTACTAAGGTCAGGTCCTCTCAAGCTTCTTACGCCCACAACAGATAGGGACCGAACTGTCTCACGACGTTCTGAACCCAGCTCGCGTGCCACTTTAATGGGCGAACAGCCCAACCCTTGGGACCTTCTCCAGCCCCAGGATGTGACGAGCCGACATCGAGGTGCCAAACCTCCCCGTCGATATGAGCTCTTGGGGGAGATCAGCCTGTTATCCCCGGAGTACCTTTTATCCTTTGAGCGATGGCCCTTCCATTCGGAACCACCGGATCACTATATCCGACTTTCGTCCCTGCTCGGCTTGTAGGCCTCACAGTCAAGCACCCTTATGCTATTGCGCTCTACGCATGATTACCGACCATGCTGAGGGTACCTTTGAAAGCCTCCGTTACTCTTTTGGAGGCGACCACCCCAGTCAAACTACCCACCAAACACTGTTTCCCTGAAAGGGATTAGGCACCCGATAAATCAAGGGTGGTATTTCACCATTGACTCCACGACACCTGGCGGCACCGCTTCATAGTCTCCCACCTATCCTGCACATGATTTACCTAGTACCAATGTTAAGTTGTAGTAAAGGTTCACGGGGTCTTTCCGTCCCGTTGCGGGTACGCGGCATCTTCACCGCGACTACAATTTCACCGAGCTCATGGCTGAGACAGTATCCAGATCGTTACACCATTCGTGCAGGTCGGAACTTACCCGACAAGGAATTTCGCTACCTTAGGACCGTTATAGTTACGGCCGCCGTTTACTGGGGCTTCGGTTCAATGCTTCTCCCTTGCGGAATAACATCCCCCCTTAACCTTCCAGCACCGGGCAGGTGTCAGGCCTTATACATCATCTTTCGATTTCGCAAAGCCATGTGTTTTTGCTAAACAGTCGCCTGGACCTTTTCACTGCGGCCCACTTGCGTGGGCACCCCTTCTCCCGAAGTTACAGGGTCATTTTGCCTAGTTCCTTAGCCATGAATCACTCGAGCACCTCAGGATTCTCTCCTTGACTACCTGTGTCGGTTTGCGGTACGGGTGGCTTTAAGATAAGTTTAGAAGTTTTTCTTGGAAGTCTGATTAGGGCCACTATCAACGCTCCCGAAGGATTGTTGTACTATCACGTTCAGCAAGCCAGGCGGATTTGCCTACCCGGCCTATACCTACTCGCTTCAACCCCGTATTCCGTCACGGGGCGGGCCTTTCACTGCTCCGTCACTCCATCACTCTTAAAGTCAGTATCGGAATATTAACCGATTCTCCATCGACTACCCCTTGCGGGTTCGCCTTAGGTCCCGACTAACCCCCGGCTGATTAGCATTGCCGGGGAAACCTTAGTCTATCGGTGGGCAGATTTCTCATCTGCCTTATCGTTACTTATGCCTACATTTGCTTTTCCATACGCTCCAGCACCTCTCACGAGACACCTTCACTGCCTATGGAATGCTCCCCTACCTCTCGCATTGCTGCGAGACCATAGCTTCGGTGATATGCTTAATGCCCGATTATCATTGATGCCCTGTCGCTCGACCAGTGAGCTGTTACGCACTCTTTAAATGAATGGCTGCTTCCAAGCCAACATCCTGGCTGTCTGGGCAACTGGACCTCCTTAGTTCAACTTAGCATATACTTGGGGACCTTAGCTGATGGTCTGGGTTCTTTCCCTCTCGGATAAGGACCTTAGCACCCTTACCCTCACTGCTGGGTATATCTAATAGCATTCGGAGTTCATCTGGATTTGGTAGGATGTGACTCCCCCTAGTCCAATTGGTAGCTCTACCTCTATCAGACTCAACCCCAACGCTGCTCCTAAAAGCATTTCGGGGAGTACGAGCTATTTCTTGGTTTGATTGGCCTTTCACCCCTACCCACATCTCATCCAAACACTTTTCAACGTATACTGGTTCGGGCCTCCATGTCATGTTACTGACACTTCACCCTGGACATGGGTAGATCACCAAGTTTCGCGTCTACCTCCACTGACTATTACGCCCTATTCAGACTCGCTTTCGCTCCGGCTCCGGCTCTTAAAGCCTTAACCTTGCCAATGAAGAGTAACTCGTAGGCTCATTATGCAAAAGGCACGCCGTCATCCCTTACAGGACTCCGACCGCTTGTAAGCGTATGGTTTCAGGATCTATTTCACCCCGTTATTCACGGTACTTTTCACCTTTCCCTCACGGTACTAGTTCGCTATCGGTCTCTCAGTAGTATTTAGCCTTACCGGATGGTGCCGGTAGATTCAGACAGAGTTTCACCTGCTCCGCCTTACTCAGGATACCGCTAAAATTATTAAAACTTACCACTACTGGACTTTCACCATCTATGGTTGAGCTTCCCAACTCATTCATGTTCAATTTAATAATCTATGGCGCGGTCCTACAACCCCCAACCAGCCTTAACTGATCGGGTTTGGGCTTGTTCCCTTTCGCTCGCCACTACTCAGGAAATCACTATTGTTTTCTCTTCCTCCAGGTACTTAGATGTTTCAGTTCCCCGGGTTCGCCTTCTGTCTTACAACAGAATACCATGCCTTCAGCATGGTGGGTTGTCCCATTCGGATATCCACGGATCAATTCGTATGTGCCGATCCCCGTGGCTTTTCGCAGCTTATCACGTCCTTCATCGCCTCTGAGAGCCAAGGCATTCTCCATACGCCCTTATTTACTTTCTCTATTTTCTTCTCTTCGTCCTAACCCCTCTTTATATGTTTATTACCTTTTACTCTTGTTTTTCCCAATATGTCAATGAACTTTTTTACCTTCTCCACGATAGGAGGG
>JAOUKJ010000322.1 GCA_029882675.1 Cyclobacteriaceae bacterium | reverse complement strand
AACCATGGCCCAGATGGGTATGGGGGGACTGGAGGCCGGACTTGAAGGACCGTTTTCAAAGGCCCGTAAGAGCAGCTACCTCATTCATTATCGTCATGCCTTCCTTGGCCTTTTTGAAAAAATTGGGATCAGCCTGCCCTCGGGTACTCCCCGGTACAAAGACCTCTCCTGGAAAATGAATTTTCCTACTCAAAAAGCCGGCACCCTTTCATTTTGGGGATTGGGGGGCAAAAGCCAAATCCAGACTCTGGGAGAAAACAGTGGTTTTAAGTTTGACGATTATATGAACGCCCGCCTTGCTTCAGGCATGGGTGCTTCCGGCCTCACCCACCGGATGCCTGTAAAAAAGCAATCCTATTTACAGACCAGTTTATCCATTTCCGGCTACACATCTCAGATAAGTGTTGATTCTGCCGGTATCGACGGGCCTGCCTCCCCTTTTTACGCCAGTCATTTTAACGAATGGCGGACAACGGCATCTACTGTTTTCAAAACCAGGCTTTCTGAAAACATCCGGGCCAGCACAGGGGCCAACTATGTACGTTACCATGTTAACTACAGGGACAGTGTACTTATTTATCCACAATACATTTCGCTGACGGACAACAATGGTCAATACGGCCTGGCCGGTGCTTTTGGTCAGCTGGAATGGCTTGTTTCAGAGGCTTTTAAAATGACGGCCGGCCTGCATGGTCAATACCTGGTGCTCAATAAAAGCCGGTCGCTGGAACCAAGGGTGGCCTGGCAATACGACCTCAATGACAAAACCACGCTACACTCAGGCTATGGGTTACACAGTATGACCCAGGCCGGCAATGTGTATTTTCTCCGCTCTGAAACAGACAGCATCAACCACACAGGTGTTGAAAGCAACCGACATCTGGGTTTCTCAAAGAGCCATCACTTTGTGGCCGGTCTGGATCATTTCTTCACCAACAACCTGCGATTGAAAACAGACATCTATTACCAATACCTGTTTCAAATACCGGTAGAAGAAAGGCCCTCCAGCTATTCCACCATCAACTTTGGCGGTGATTTCACCAACATTATCATGGACAGCCTGATCAACGAAGGCACAGGAAGGAACCTGGGCATGGAGTTTACCCTGGAAAAATTCTACTATCATAACAGCTATTATATGTTTACCGCCTCCTTTTTTGATTCAAAATACAGTGGCAGCGATGGTATTTTACGAAACACGTTATACAACAGCAATTATGTTTTCAATGCCCTGGGCGGATATGAATTTAAGATTAAAAACACGGACCGGTTGTCTTTAAACCTGAATGTGGTATGGGCCGGAGGGCTCAGGTACCTGCCCATCGACCTTGACAAGTCAATTGAAAAAGGGCAGACCGTATATGATATGGACAACCCTTACCACAGCCGATCGAAGGATTTTGTAAAAGTCAATCTGAAGATCATCCAGCGCATCAATCGGGAGAAGTTTAGCATAGAGTCTGGTTTTGAGATCAACAACATTCTCAACCGGAAAAACTTTTTTATGCAGAGTTTCAACCCGGCCACCGGCAGCATTCAGACCGACTATCAGATGGGTATAATGCCGGGTGGGATGTTCAGGATTTATTTTTAAGTTTACCGGTGGGTTGGTATCACCTTCAATAGCGTTTTTTTATTTTGATAAACCATTGACAATGGACATTTTGCATTTTATTTGCTATTGAATATTAATTACAATTCACGGAAAACCATGGATAGAAGAGATTTTTTACAACGTTCCACCCTGATGACCGGCAGTGCCCTGTTTGGCCATGCTATGGCCGCTCATTCAAAAGATCAGACAGTACCCGGCTATTCCCTGAAAATCATGGCCACCCGCTGGGGATTTAAAGGCACACTGGACGATTTCTGTAAAGCGGCCAGGGAGGCGGGGTATGACGGGATCGAAGACTGGTTGCCTTCCAGACCGGAAGACGTAGAGCCCTTGCTCAATGCCTGTGCGAAACACGGACTGGATTATGGTTTTCTGGTGGCCGGGCACAGCAGTGACTTTAACGAACACTACAAGCAGTTTGAGGACATGCTCCATCGGGCGGTGGCGCACAAGCCACTCTTTATCAATTGCCACTCGGGAAAAGACTTTTTCAGTTTTGAACAAAACAAAAAGCTGATGGATTTAACTTCCAAAGCAGTAAAAAGTTCTGGAGTGCGTATTTATCATGAAACACACCGGGGTCGGGCTCTTTTTGCTGCTCACATTACCCGTTCTTTCATCGAAAACATATATGACCTGCGGCTCACACTGGACATCTCTCACTGGTGCAATGTCCATGAATCTCTTCTCGACAACCAGAAAGACACTATAGACCTGGCACTTGATCGCACAGATCATATCCACTCACGCATTGGGCATCCGGAATCACCCCAGGTCACGGATCCCAGGGCTCCGGAATGGGACAAGGCCGTAAAGGCTCATGTAGCCTGGTGGGACAAGGTGGCAGAGCAAAAGAAAAAGTCCGGTCAACTCCTCACCGTCACCTCAGAATTTGGCCCGGCAACCTATATGCCCACCGTTCCCTTTACTGGTCAGCCATTGGCCAATCAATGGGAGATTAATGTGTATATGAAAGACTTTTTCAGAGAAAGGTATGGATAACAGGGACACAAAATAACCCACCCCAATTGCCCCGGGCCGTTATCGGCTTATTTTTTCCGGGCATTTTATGGGATGGGTCGGTCATCAACCTATGTTAGGAGATACTCATTCTTTGTTTTTAAACCCGGTTTATGTAATAATATTTGTCATGAGGGTTAAATGGTTATCCTACGCTCTGCGGCTTTCAAAATAGCATCCAGCATACCTGAATAATCTTTTCCGCCAATATGTGCCATTTTAGCCAGGTGACCATCCCAACACCAACCGGGATTGGGGTTTACCTCGAGCAGTTTGGGTTGGCCATGTTGGTCGAACCTCCAATCGAACCGGCAGTAGTCGCGGCATTCAAGTCGTTCAAACAGCTTCAGGCAGTCACTGACAATAGTACTTTCCATCTCTCTTGGAAGGTTAGCCGGAACAGATTTCAGGGCCTTAAAATAGGGTGACCCGGGAAGCCATTTAGCCTCATAACCACATATGCGGGGAAGATCATCGGGCAAGTCTGAATAGTCCTCTTCGATCACCGGCAATACCATATAATCTTCCGGCACGTTACCGATGATCCCCACAGAAATCTCAGCACCTGTGAGAAACTCCTCCACAAGTATGGGTTTGCCATAACCAAATTGCTGCCGGATTTTAAGTATGGCCTCTGACAGTTCCTCTATGTTCGCCGCCACACTCTTTTGCGTGATACCGAAGCTGGAATCTCCAAAATTGGGCTTGGCAATAACGGGGAAAGAGATATTTATTTCAAAGAGGTTATCTTCCGGTTTGATGAAAAAAGCATCGGCTACAGGCACACCCATTTCATTTGCAATACCCCTGATCAATGACTTATCATAACAATAAGCCAGGTTTTGAGGGTTTGAACCTGTATAAGGTAATTTTAACACTTCAAGTAATGCCGGTATATGGAGCTCTTTTATGGCCTCATTATTAAATCCCTCGTCGCACAGATTAAAAACAAAATCAGTTTTCCCTTTTATTTTCATCAGATCTGCTGATAATGTAGCGTGATTGTTGAGGTAGCTGAACTTATAGTCGCCAAGCTTGCTGAGCGCGACCTTCAACTGATTAATTGTGTTGAAATCGTCATCATCAAATACCTCATCCGGCTTAATGATATCATTGAGTGACGGGTCTCCCATCAAAACCACAATGTTTTTAACCGCTTTTTTTAATTTTTTCGGTGACCATTCTTTTATTACATGCGCCGTAAGGATCATCCTTCTTTCCATCATCCCCAGATCCTGATTGCGTTGGGAGGCCGATCCTATTTGACCGTGAAACTCCAATTGCTTAAAACCTACTAAATTGATAAGTTGGTTCAGTGATTGACGGGTGTACAATCTCTCCGCGTAAAACTGATCCACCACCACTCCTTTTTCGATGTTCGTCACCACTTCACGTGAAACAAGGCGTTCATTGTCTGAAGCCAGTGAACGTTCACGACACACAAAATGTTTTTTATCGATCCACTCCCAACTCCGCTGAACGTAGTTGACCTTCAGCCATTCGCCGTCTGCCACATCCATAAGGAGCTGTCCCCCGGGCTTCAAAACCCTAAATACCTCTTTGAGTATTTTCTGATCATCATCGGTACTCTCAAAGTAGCCAAAGCTATTCCCCAGGATGGTCACACAGTCAAAAGTATCAGTGGGAAAAGGCAATTTCCGGGCATCACCTTCCTTGAAGGCAATAGAAACCCCTTCTAATTTACTTCGGGTTCTGGCTTTTTGGATGAGATAACGGGAGCGATCCAGCCCGGAAAGGTTTTTAAATCCGCGCCGGGCAAGCTCAAACAGATGTCTGCCCTGGCCGCAAGCCAGATCCAGTACACTATCCTCCTGTCCGAGGTTCAGGGATTCTATAAAGAGCCCTACCTCCTGCGCTGTAATGCTTTTATCCTCCACCACATCCGCATCTGTTTTCAGGTACATTGAATTGAAAATCCTTTTCCACCAGTCAGGTTTCAGGTGCTTTTCCAGGTCAGGTGTCGGGCCAATATGATTACGCACCATTTTGCCATTTTTCTTTTTGAGCGTTTCTATTCCTTCCATTTTGTCGTTGTGAATATCCGTGAGTTGTTGTCTTTTTTGGTTGGTCAATATTGTTGATTTACGTGATCATAAAATCAATATTTTACCAGTTTCTTTTTAATTTGCACTTGTTAGACGAAGCATAGATAAAAAGTCACAGGATATTGGATCAATTTGAAAAAAATATTTCTGACGAAGCACTAATCAACCTTTTGCAGGAGGGGAAAAGCCGTTATTTTAATATTCTGGCAACGCGGTATGAACAACAGATCTTTAATAAATGTCTCGGATATGTTAAAAACAAAGGCACAGCTGCTGACCTTAGTCAGGACATCCTGATAAAAATTTTTCTCCAACTGCCGGGGTTCAGGAATGAATCACGTTTTAGCACCTGGCTATACACCATCATATACCACACCTGCATCGATTATTTGAGAAAAAATAAAAAAAATGCCCATGAAGTGATTACTGAAAAACTCGCAGATGAAGTCATTGAAATTGTTGATTATGATGAAGGCCTTCCGGAAGAAGTTACAATCGACATTCTTAATGAGCTGCTAGAAAGCATAACACCGGAA
>JAOUKJ010000321.1 GCA_029882675.1 Cyclobacteriaceae bacterium | reverse complement strand
AAAGATATAGTGTCCAAACGACCCCCTTAGTCGCAGGTGGTCACTTTTTTTAAGTTTGTCAGACCATCCCACGGAAAGCATGGTCATATTGTACTGCGGCTGCAATTGCTGGTACCAACCGCCCGCCACTCCCATATAAAAACCTTTGGGGTGAAGGTATATGGCCTGGCCGGAAATGTTAAGGATGTTATCACCGATTTCACGGCCGGCATAGTAGGTATGCGGTGAAAACCCGGTACTGAGGTATAAGAAATGCTCATCTTTCTCACTATCCAACAGACGTATGGCTTCCTCGTCGCCCATAAGGATATAGTCAATGAGTGAATCGAGGGGTGTTTGCTGACCCGAAGCCTGAAAGGATAAAAACAAACCAAGGAGTATGACGAGATATCTGTTCATTGAATGGTGTTATTTACAATAGATGAAGTTTGGTTTATAAAAAGGGGAAGAGGCCATCTCAAAATTTAAACTTTTAGGGAGCCCTGGCCCGGTTATCTCAGTAGGCCAAAGCTTTTTGAGACAGCCTCTTCGTTTTTGGTGAAATGGTCATAGCACATATCACCTGTTAGTGACTCAACCACCACCCATTTTACCTCCTCTTCGGTGTTGCATCATTTCGCCTTCATGAACGCCTTCTCCTTTTTCAATTTGCTCGCCCCGGTGCATCCTTCTTCTGTGTTGCATCCCGTCCCGCTGTTCTTCAGACATATTGTGGCGAAAGGCCTCTCTGTTCATGTGCCTGCTTTCCATATGTGTCTGCATCATTTCTTTCTGTGCTTCTGACAGGGTGGCATGGAAAGCTTCCCTTTTCTCTTCGCGGGTTAGATCCGGATTTTGGAGAATCTCCAACTGAGCCTCGGTGAGGGTCGATTTAAAAGTTTCACGCGCTTCCTGATTGGCCTCCCGGTGCTGCTGTACCGCTGCTTTTTGCTCTTCACTCAGGCCTTCTCCGTTGAATTGACGCTCCTGCTTCTGGGCAAAAAGGTTGCCGGACAACAACATCACGATGGCCAAAACCCAACCTGCATTTTTTACTAAATTTTTCATATTTTTAATTGTTTAACGTTTAATGATATACCGCGCAGAAAAAGCTTTACCCTACCAAAGAAGCGAAATTATTTTTTTCTGCCGAATATGGGGAGATCTCCTGTCACTTTACTCTTGCCTATTATCTCCAGACATCGGGTCTTGCACTTGTTTCTTGTTTCTTGTCTCTATATCAAAATCCGATATTCAAAAACACCGAAGGTGTAAAGGGGACGGCCTCTGCATGGATGTTTATCGTACTGGTGTTGAGGGTTGGTACACGGATGAAGTTGTCATATTTGATGTTCTCCCGGTTCAGGATGTTAAGTACTGAAAAACCGGTCTCCATCTGCATTTTACGGGAGAGTAGTTTGTAGGTGATGGCACCATCCAGTCGACTGTAGTAGTTATCACCAATATCATTTACAGCAGTGGCAGTCAGGTATGCACCGGGAAATCCGCTGCCGTAGACATAATTGGCCGACAGATAGAACTTACCCAGTGAAAATATGCCAGCAAGTTTGAATTCGTGGCGCTGATCATGGCGTGAAGGACTGTATTCATCGGTTGCAAAGTAGGAGAAATGTTCACGGGTGCCTGACAGGGAGTAGGCCGCCCACAGCGAATGTTTGTCCAGCTCTTGCTTGACATAAAAATCCACGCCCTGACTATAGCTGTTCCCATAATAGCTGTTTTGCGTCTCATCTGCGGCCTTTATTATCCGTGAAAGGCCATCGGTGTTTTTGCGATAGGCTTCCAGGCTGAGGGTCAATCCGTGCCGATGTCTCGACAGGCCGGCTACCAGATGTTGTGACTGCAATACAGGTACGTCTTTATGATCACTGATCAACCATATATAATGAACATTGCCATTGCCGTCGGTCAGGATGTTTTTTGTGATAAACTGGTTATATATGCCCCATGCGGCATTTATAGTATACAGTTCGTTGAATTGATACGTGCCCGATACCCGTGGCTGAAGGAAGAGCCTGTTCATTGCTTTGGGATAGTCCATCCGCAAACCATATTTTATTTGCAGGGGCTTTTGACCACTGCTGTAATGATTCTGTATATAGGCGTTTATGCGTTCCTGTTTTTTTGCCTCATGGATGACGGAAATGTCAAATGTGTCTTTTTCATAACGGTAGCTGTTTTGGGTATATCCCAGTCCACCTTCCAACAGGTGCCGGCTACCCATGTTCATGCGGTTGGACCAGACCGCCTTGTATTCATCGATAAGGTTGAAGGAGGCGTTGTCGGTCAATGGAACGAATCTGTTGCCCGACATCCGGTTGATCTGCTGGTTTTCCTGCCAATCTTTTCCCATGCCCGAATAGCTTACATTCAGGGTACTGTTATTGCCATTGGGCCAATTTTTACTGTAATAAAAGGACTTGCCCGACTGTGCACTGTTTTCTGAGGAATGTGTTCTGAGGCGGTACATATCCAATGATTGTATCAGGTCGTATGAAAAGGTGTCTGAGGCCTTAAAAAGACTAAAGTAAAAATGGTCGCCATTGCGAAATGACCCCGAATATTTGACATTGAAGTCATGAAAATTGTAATCGGGCCGTAAATAAATGTCTGCAAGCTGTGTGTGTCTGCCCCTGCGCCGGACAGTGGTGGAAATCTCCTCGGTTTTATACAGGTCGTAGTAGGTTTTTCGAAAGGCCATGGAGAGCGAAGTACTTTTAAAAAGGGGCACACTGGCATAACCGTTTAACGTCATATTGTTCAGGTTAAAATTCATATGCGGGGCCTTGGTGCTCCCGTCCATGCCGGTGATGTTGACAATGCCACCCACCCGATTGCCGTACCGGGCATCATAGCCCCCTTTCATAATCTGGATGTCTTTGACCATATATGGGTTGATGGCGCTGATATTGTCGTTATAATTTTTCAGGCCAAAGATGGTAAACCCATCAAACAACACCTGGCTTTGTCCGGCATAGCTCCCCCAGATGATCAGATCGTTGGTGTGTTCCCCCGCTGCGAGAATGCCGGGTTGCAACCGCAGCAAGTTGAATATGGAATTGTCACCATTACCGGGCAGATGTTGTGAAATGAGCTGGTTTAAACGCAGCGTGCCGGACACTTTCCCGGCCTGAATACCATATGCAATGGCCTTGCCTTCAATAATCACTTCCTTCAGGCCAATGACTGAAGGGGTGAGCCCGATGTCCACCCGGGTGGCCGGGGACAGGATGGTGTCCAGCTGATAAAAGCCCAGGTATGAAACCCGCATGTGTACCAGGCTGTCCGTTGGGGCAATAAAGGAAAAATGACCGTCTTTATCACCCACCATGCCCTGACCGTTGAAAAACAAGTGAACATAGGGTAGGTTCTCTCCGCTGCTGTTGTCAAAGATGGTGCCTGATAACACGTGTTTTTTGGGAGTGATGGCCTCTTGTTGTGGGTAAATCACATAAACTGCATCCATTTTTTTAAAGGCCAGAGGCAAACCATTTAGAAGTGCCTGTATAGCCTCAGCCGGCCCGCCGAAGGTTTTCTCCAACGTAACATAATATGAGGACAACTGGTTGTTGTCATATGACAACTGAAGCCCGTACCGGTCTCGGAGCTCAATGAGAACCTCATTAAGCAACTGGTTGTCAGCTTGTACCGTGATGGTCTGCGATAATGCAGGTCTGAGAAAGGAAACGGAGATGATGAATAATAATAAATACCCTTTCAAAAGCTTGTGTTCTAATCGTTATTTGATATTTGGTACGACCCTGCTTTAGTTGTAGCAAATTTAAGACCAAAGGGCGTGCAAACCAAGTCCAGTGTTTCTTCCACTGTTTTCTCAGCGCTGAAATTACCGGTGTATATCAGCCCTTGCGGTATGCTAGTCAGTTCTATTTGCACAGCGTATTGTCTTTCAATTTCCTTCATTACATCTTCTAGTGGTGCTGCTGTAAATATAAATTTGTTTTCCAGCCAGGCCAGGTCAACGGAGGTGTTTACCTGCACCTGTTTTACGAGGTTTTGGCCGGCCGAGTAAACCGCCTTTTCATCGGCATGGAGAATTACCCGGTCGCCCTGCGCATTTTCCACCTGTACTTCACCGGATATACACGTCACGGTGTATTGATCTTCCCGCGAATAAATATTAAACGAGGTGCCATGGATGGTGGTGGTTCCTTTAGCAGAATAAACTTCAAACCGGCTACCCCTGGCAATATCGAAATAGCCTTCACCCTCAAAGTTTATTTTCCGGAGAACCGGCCATAAAAGAGGCCGGTAGGTCAGGCTGGAACCTGCATTTAAGGTGACTTGTGATCCATCGGGCAAGGTCGCCAAAAAGCGATTGCCCGGCGTGGTCTGAATGTTGGTGGTATAAAACCAGACCACACTCCCCAGTGTAAGCACCAGCAGGAGGGAGGCTGCCAAAGTCATTATTTTTCGGTAGTGGTACAGGGGTATTACCGGGGCCTCCTTATCCTTGTCTATCCGGGCTTCCAGTGCAGACCAGATCTCTTCCTTTGGTTTACTCCAGGGAATGGTTAAATCAGAAAGTTCTTCCAGCCCGTTATTTGAAGGGACCTGTTCGTTATGGTCTTTTTCTTTTTTCATTTCATCATCAGTTCCTGTTTTAAAAAGGCTAAAGCCTGATTCATTCTTTTCTCCACAGCCTTCTGACTAACATCCAGCCGGTCAGCTATTTCGCGGTATTTTAATCCTTCCATGCGACTCATTAAAAAGACCACCCGCTGGTTTTCACCCAGTAGGGAAAGGGCCTTTTCATACCTGTTTTTCAGCTCTTTGTATTCCATATCGTCCTGTGGTGTTTGATCAGAAAAACGAAGTACAAGTCCCTGCTGATACTTTTCTTCTACGGCTTTTCTTCTGATCTTACTCACAAACATGTCACCGGCCATTTTATAAAGCAATCCCTTTACCTGACTGGCATCAAAACGGTCGTTTTTCTCCCAGAGTTTCATAAAAACATCCTGTGCCAGGTCTGTGGCCATTTCCTGATCGCCCGAGCGGTAGTACACATAACTGCGTATCGCATCAAAGTACATATCAAAAATATTTTTAAAAGCCTCCTGTTTCAATGGTCTTTATATGCCTGGTTTATAATTATAATAACAACGCCATTTTGATTTTTTAAAAGGGCTCACTGGACCTGGTTAATGTTATACCGCATGACGTTTCATTTACCCTACTTTATTTACAATAATAATTCAATACTGCTTATTTAAGAAATATAATCTACATTCGATGGGCCGGTAAAATTTT
>JAOUKJ010000320.1 GCA_029882675.1 Cyclobacteriaceae bacterium | reverse complement strand
AACCCTTGTCACGGATAAACCGGTCAATCTCTTTTTTGGAATGTACATATGTTCTGAAAGGATTCTTTTTTAAATAAAGCAATAAATTTCCAATGGAGGCGAAAAGCCGCGCAAAAATATTGCTCACGGGCATGGTCAGCGCCAGGATTTCCCGGCAATTGGTGGTGGCAACTGACAACAACTCGTGATAACTGGGATAACAGCAAACCACTTTGTCCAGGGTCACGAAATCGTGAGGAGATAGCTCTTCCCGAAATGCCGTAATATCACCTGTGAGAAAGGAAGTCTGGTGTTGCCATTGTTTTTCCCGGGCGATCTCTTCAGCAACATTTATATAAGCAGGAGAGGCATCCACATCGGTGGTGGACAGGCCACCCCTTTCCAGAAAGGCCCATTGCAGCGCTCCGATACCACCGCCTATGTCCAGCATTTTTTTTCCTGTCACGGGGTAATTATTCAGAAAGTATACCAACCTTTTCGTGGAACCTTTAGGGCCTTTTTTATTATATTTCTTTTTCTCTTTCAGGGCAGTTTTTAAATCAAATAATTTTTCTGCCCCGCAACAATGTGAACATGCCATAATTACAGGAGGTGATTGACTGGACAATATAATTGTTTTCTTTTTGGAGTCAAACAGACTACCAGAATGAATAACCAATCAGCAATGGGATGGGCTAAAATTTGAAAAACAAAAATTTTCTTCTAGGTTTGCTGACAGCATTTGCGATGAATCATTAATAATGAACGATCGCCTGCTGACGAGGATACACGTTTCAATCCAAATAATTCAATATACCATTGACTAACTAACCCAAAATGAAAAAGAATATTCTCACTTGTCTGGCCGTTGTATTTATCTCATTGGGAGTGAACTCCCTTTTTGCCCAGGTTACCGCCATACCTTTAGCAGAGCATCCGCGACCTGATTTTCAGCGGGATGATTGGACAAACCTCAATGGAAAGTGGGCCTTTGCCTTTGATTCCCTCGATCTGGGAATAAAAGAAGGCTGGGAGCAAGGCAAAAAGTCATTTCCCGATGAAATCATGGTGCCGTTCCCCTGGGGCGCGGAGCTGTCAGGGCTGGAGGATCTCGCTGATATTGGCTGGTATCAACGTGAGGTTACCGTAAACGAAAAAATGAAAGGTAAGCGAGTATTCCTGACGATTGGCGCTTCTGATTGGGAAACCACTGTCTGGCTTGATGGGCAATTACTGGGTAAACATCAGGGTGGTTATGTGCCATTTTCTTTCGAACTCACCGATAAAGTGCGTTTTGGTGAATCACAAAAACTGATCATTCGGGTGGACGATGCACGCAGGGACTTTACACTGTATGGGAAGCAGGGCTATGGCAATGCCCGTGGTATATGGCAGACCATATACCTGGAAGCGCGGGGACAAAACTACCTGGATGCGCTCCACTTTACGCCGGATATTGACAATGAAAAAGTGATTGTAACTGCTTACCTGCCAAAAGATGCAGGGAAAGACCTGTCGTTGAATGTCAAAATAAAAACGCCTAATGGGGAGATTGCCAAAGGGATTACTATTCCAAAAGGCGCACATAAAATCAATATGGAAATGGCAATCCCTGATCCAAATCTGTGGAACCTGGAAACTCCCTACCTCTATGATGCGGAGGCCACTCTGGAGGATGATAAAGTAACATCGTATTTTGGAATGCGCAAGATTTCGGTGGTTGATATGCCTGGCACAGATATTCCATATATCGCCCTGAATAACGAGCCCATTTACCTGCAACTGGCCCTGGATCAGTCTTACCATCCGGAGGGTTTTTACACCTTTCCCAGCGACCAGTTTATGCGGGAAGAAATTGAACGAAGCAAGTCCATCGGATTGAATGGAATTCGCACACACATCAAAGTAGAGGTACCCCGAAAGTTGTACTGGGCCGACAGACTGGGCCTGCTTGTGATGGAAGACCTGCCCAACAGTTGGGGGGAACCGGATTATAAGATGCAGGCCGAATCAGAATATACACTGCGGGAGATGATCAAAAGGGATTATAATCACCCTGCGATTTTCTCGTGGATTATTTTTAATGAAACCTGGGGACTCCGTACGAAAGTACAGGATGAAGACGGGAAAGATCACAATGCGTATTTGCCGGAGACACAAGATTGGGTGGCATCGATGTACTACCTGGCCAAGTCACTTGACCAAACACGCCTGGTGGAAGATAACTCCATTTGTTGTGGCGCCGGACATACAGAGACCGATATCAACTCCTGGCATGCTTACCTGCCTGGGTGGGAGTGGGACAACTACTTAAAAAACCTGACTGAGAACACCTATGAGGGAAGTACCTTCGATTTTGAGGACGGTTTTAAGCAAGGCCGACAGCCTAATATCAATTCAGAGTGCGGCAACGTGTGGGGGTATGAGGGGAGTACAGGCGATGTGGATTGGAGCTGGGATTACCACCGGATGATGAATACCTTCCGGACATACCCCAAGGTGGCCGGCTGGCTTTATACTGAACATCACGATGTCATCAACGAATGGAATGGCTACTGGCGTTTTGATCGCACAGTGAAAGAAACAGGGATGAGTGAAATAGTGAAAGGCATGGATATCAATGACCTGCATTCCCCGTTGTACCTCTCTACCGGAAATGAAATATGCCGGACGGTGAAGGGTGGTGAGCAGGTTGAGGTGCCACTCTTTATCTCTTCCATGAACGGGGAAGGCTATGGTGGCAGCCTCATAATAAATTACGAGATGTCACATATTAATTATTTAGGAGAAGATGTGGCTGGCCCTTCAGGTAATATAAGTATTAATTTTAAACCCTGGATGCAGTCGGCCCTTGATCCACTGAAAATAAAAATGCCCAATGTGGCTGGCCTGGCCACTTTAAAACTGAAGGTAACGGATGCCATGGGCGTGGTGCTGCATCGCAACTTTATGCATTATGAAATCAAAGGCGGTCAGGTAATCCCTAAAATGCAGGTGGTTTCTGTGCAACCACAGGATTTCAGCAAGGCAGAATGGTCATTGAAGCAATGGGATGTTCGTGAGGGGCGCAAAGTCAATGGTGCGGGAAAAGGCTTTTTTGAATATATCTTTGATGTGTCGGGAGTGGAGGAACTTGCTAAATCAAAGTCAGCTTATTTCCTGATAGAGCTTTCTGCCAAAGAGCTCTTTGCGAAAGACCAGGAAGAAGGTTTCGAAGGAGGGCAGGACTACATGAAAGGAGCAAAAGTGGCCTCCAGCCGTAACCCCAATGCATACCCCATGACAGATGAGAAAATGTTTCCCTCCGAAGTGGTTATAACCGTCAATGGAGAGAAAATACAAACGGTCATGTTGGCTGATGATCCGGCTGATCACCGTGGTGTGCTTTCCTGGCACCATCAGTTGCAGGATCGAAAACTGAGGGAAGCAGGTTCTTATGGTTATTTGGTAAAAGTGCCTATAAGCAAAAAAATGCTTAAAGCGGCGGCTGAGAAAGGACAGGTGGTTGTGAATATTTCTGCTAATGGCAATGGAGGAGTAGCCGTGTACGGAAAAGAGTTTGGCAGGTATCCCTGGGATCCTTCACTCGTGTTGAAGAAGTAGTAGAACCCTTGTATACCAATATTGGCTCAACATAGGCGGTTAAATAATCAACGCGGATTAAGCGGTAGATTATCGATTGGAAGATAATCAATACACAATAACAATGACCATTTAAGTTGTTTTGCTTCTTGTTTATTCAAGGAGTAGGACGTTAATGAAGCCTTGAAAAAAGGAATAATGCGGGTAAAAGGTGTTTTGCCCGCAGTCGTCCGAGGATGAGTCAATTAAGGAGTGACAGCGGTCTGCACTATGTATATCAGTTCAATATGTTATATTTGTAACAATGAAGCAAATATTCTTTTTCCTGTGCATGGCATGGATTTCCGTTGTACAGGCTCAGCATACTTTTCAGGCCATTATCCGCGATGCGCATTCCGGTGAGGCATTGGTGGGGGCTACAGCTGTACTGAAGGGAACAGATAACGGAGCTACAGCCAATAACGACGGATTTTTAATGATTACTGATATTCCCGTAGGGAAACACGGTATTGTGTTTTCATTTGTAGGGTATGAAAGTCAGGAGAAAATGTATGATTTTCCTATGCCTGCCGGACAGCCGGTGGTCATTCGGCTTGAAGACGGGGAGGAGCTGGAAGAAGTGGTGGTCTCTGCTACCCGGGGTAGCCGAACCATAGAAGAAGTTCCTACGCGCATAGAAGCCATTACTGCTGAGGAACTGGGGGAAAAAGCCGTGATGAATTCCGCCAATATCGCCATGCTTTTGCGGGAGAGTACGGGTATACTTATGCAACAGACTTCCGCTAATTCTGCGAATCAAAGTATACGCATTCAAGGGTTGGATGGACGTTATACTCAAATACTGAAAGATGGGTTTCCGTTATTTGGTGGTTTTTCCAGTGGACTCAGTATTATGCAGATCCCTCCGTTAGACCTCAGACAGGTCGAGGTAATCAAGGGCAGTGCTTCTACCCTGTATGGAGGCGGAGCCATTGCCGGATTGGTAAACCTGGTCACGAAAACACCTGATCAGGAGGCTCCGGTGTTGGACATAATGTTGAACCAAACCAGTGCATCCGGTACAACGGCCAATGCTTTTTATGCGCAGAAATATGGAAAAACAGGCCTTTCTATCTATGCCTCAGCTAATCGACAGCAGGCATATGATGCCAATAAAGACGATTTTTCAGACATCCCAAAAGTCAGGGGACTGACGCTCAACCCCAAGTTTTTTTGGTACCCGGATGAAGAGACCACGCTATGGTTTGGTATAAATACAGCCATCGATGATCGTCTGGGGGGTGATATGCAGGTGATAGATGGCCTGGCGGATGCCACACATGTTTTTACAGAACATAATTTGTCCAACAGGATTTCTTCCCAACTGGCCTTCGACAAAAAAACGGCCGCTTCAGCGCAATGGCGCTTCCGCAACAGCATTAATTACTTCAACCGGGAAATCAGCGTTCCCGGGTACTTGTTTGAGGGTCATCAGGTGGCCAGTTTCACAGAGGCCAGTTATTTAAAAGACAAGGAAAAGTCGCAATGGGTGTTCGGCGCTAACCTTTTTACGGATGATTTTAAAGAACAGCAATTCACCGGGTTGGTCAAAAGAGACTATAATAATACGACTCTGGGCGCTTTTGGCCAGGGAACCGGCGACATAAACGAGTGGCTGGTGGCAGAAGGAGGCCTGCGCACCGATTATAACACGCAGTATGGTACTTTTGTATTGCCCCGGTTATCGTTGTTGT
>JAOUKJ010000010.1 GCA_029882675.1 Cyclobacteriaceae bacterium | reverse complement strand
CCCGTGAACTTTTTGAAGGGGATCACCCGTTGCTCACTCGGGGTTTCGATCCCATGACCGTGCGTTTTTTCATGCTCCAATCACACTATTCCAGCACCCTTGACTTCTCGAATGAAGCACTCAGCGCCGCTGAAAAAGGGTATAAAAAACTCTCCCAGGGTATGAAAAATTTACAGGCTCTCTCACCCGCATTCAGTGCCTCACCGGATGAGGTATTGAATAAAACCCTTGTGCAATTGGTTGACCAACTTCATCAGGCGATGAGTGATGATTTCAATACAGCCCGGGCTCTTGCTGTAATGTTTGAAATGACAGCCCGGATAAATGATTTCACCAATAAAAATGCTGATCCCGAAACGATTAGTTCAGAGACATGGAACGAATTCAAAGCTAATTACGTTGCCTTTTTCAACGAAGTGATGGGGCTAAAGCAGGAAGCAGGCAATCAGGATGGTAAACTTGACCAGGCTATGGAGGTACTTATTGATCTGCGCCAGAAAGCGAAAGAAGCGCGGGATTATAAAAAATCTGACGAAATCCGCGACCGACTCAAAGATCATGGCATTATGCTTAAAGATGGAAAAGAGGGAACAACCTTCACTGTTGAAACCTGATAAATGAAAACGTGAAAATATTTAGTTATTTACTCATTGGCCTGATAAAAATCTATCAGTACACCATATCCCCCTTACTTGGCGCACATTGCAGACATACACCCACCTGTAGTCATTATACCATAGAGGCGATCAGGGAATGGGGATTTTTGAAAGGGGGATGGATAGGTCTAAAACGCATAGGCCGTTGTCACCCCTGGGGCACCTCCGGATACGACCCGGTACCCCTAAAAGGGAAGAAGTCAGTAAAAAATAACGGGGAAAATTGAAAAAATTGGTAATTTTAAACCGATATGCCAGCTATGTCCTTTACTAAAATATTAATCCTTGCAGTCATTCTGTTTTTTGTACTGCCCTTGTCATGTTTTTCCCAAAGGAATAACTCCACAATATTTGAAGAGATGAAAGCGGCAAAAAAGGCCGACATTCTCAAAGAAATGGATCACGGCGTGAACCTAATGGAGTCTGGCCAATATACACAGGCTGATATACAATTCAGGAACGTACTTGAAAATGCAGAGGTTGTTCCAACGGATCTTACGTTTCACATTGGAAAAAACTCTTTATACCTGGAACAATTTAAACAGAGCATCAACTGGCTTAACAAGTACATTGAACTAAAAGGAACGAAGGGACAATACTATTTTGAAGCGGTGCAGCTACTGAAAGACGCTGAAAAGGGCTTTCTTTCAGCAGAAAGAACAGCAACAGATTCACTCCAAAGTGATACGACAGCCCTTCAGGTTTTCAAAGAATGTCAGGAAGGAACCAACGTTATTTGTCCGGTATGCAAAGGGGAAACAGTCATTATAGAAACCAGTAATTTTGGCACAAAATACAGGCCTTGCCCATACAGCAATGATAAAGGACTTCTTACATGCGTTGAATATAACCTCCTGTTACAGGGCAAATTAGTGCCGAAATTTTAGTAAATTTGCATAATTTTTTAATTTGCAGGTAAAGAATATATCAGGATGAGTATCAAGATTGGGATTATAAATGTATCAGACAGGGCCAGCAAGGGCATCTATGAAGACATACCTGGTAAAGCCATTGAGTCAACACTAAACGAATACCTCACTTCAAAATGGGAAAAGGTATACCGCGTAATTCCTGACGAGCAGGCGCAAATTGAAGAGACTATGCGGGAGATGGCCGATGAAAAAGGCTGTTGCCTTATTATCACAAGTGGAGGAACAGGCCCGGCAAAACGAGATGTTACGCCTGAAGCGACGGAAAACGTATGCAACAAAATGATGCCCGGATTTGGAGAACTGATGCGTCAGGTCAGCCTGCAATACGTACCTACAGCTATTTTGTCCAGGCAAACAGCCGGCATACGAAACAATACACTGATTATTAACCTTCCTGGTAAACCCAAGGCCATCAGACAATGTCTGGATGCCGTGTTTCCAGCAGTACCTTATTGTATAGACCTTCTGGAAGGCCCATATCTGGTTTGCAATGAAGATATCATAAAACCTTTTAGGCCTAAATCATCATAAAACAACTCAATCATGGCCAGAATAAAATATTATTACGACACTGAAACGTGCAAATACGAACGTATAAAGACCCGAACCAGTGATATTATAGTCAATTTCCTGGGATTCATGGTTTTGTCCATTGGTTTTGGAGCAGGGATATACTTTTTGTTTAATACCTACTTCGAATCCCCAAAAGAGCTCATGCTCAGAAATGAGGTGAAGCAGATGACTTACTTCTATGAAAACATACAAAAAGAAGTACAAGAGGTAGATAAAGTTGCCGAAATGCTCGCCTACCGGGACAACAACATATACCGGGTTATTATGGGTGCCGAGCCCATAACCAGCACCATCAGGAATGCCGGTGTAGGTGGTACTGACCGCTACAGGGACATCAAAGATGAGGATTTCGAATACAAAGAATACGTGCTAACCACCAAACAAAAGGTAGACAGGGTAAAACGAAAACTATTTATTCAACAACAGTCGCATGAAGAGCTGGAAGACCTTATTGAGAATAAAGAGAAACTACTGGCAGCCATTCCGGCCATACAGCCCGTTTCCAACAAAGAGTTAATCCGGTTGGCCTCCGGATACGGCATGCGGTATCATCCCATTTATAATATGCGTAAAATGCATGCCGGGATAGATTTCTCAGCACCTATTGGCACCCCAATCTATGCGACTGCCGATGGTAAAATCACCCTGGTCAAAGTGAGCTTCAGGGGGTATGGAAAAGAAATAGAAATTGATCATGGTTTTGGCTTCATCACAAAATATGCTCACATGCATGATTTTAATGTAAAAAAAGGACAGATGGTAAAACGCGGGGAGCTGATTGGTTACGTTGGAAACACCGGATTGTCCACTGCACCTCACTTACATTACGAAGTACATCGGAATGGGAAAAAAGTAAATCCTGTCCATTATTTTTTCAATGACCTGAGTGCAGAAGAATATGAAAAGGTCATTGAACTTGCCTCCATGGAAAACCAGTCCCTTGGGATGTAAATTTCAGTGAGGAGTGAGGAGACCTTCATCAGTGTCTTTTCCTGAATAATTAAGTAGACTTGTGTTGAAATATATTAAAAATTACTTGTTCGGGCTTTCCGGGTTTAATTACTTTGCATTGTGAAAATTAGGACAACAATAAAGGGCAGAATGCGTCATCATCACCAGGTACAGTGTGTGCATGACAGATAATGCTCTTTAATAGCATAATATCAGGGGTTTGTCATGCGGCAAACCCTTTTTTTATTAATACAATAAAATATGGAAAACATCAGAATAGCAGTTCAAAAATCAGGCAGACTTCAGGAGTCATCACTTAAATTACTCAAAGAATGTGGTCTGAAATTTAGCAATGGTCAAAATAAGCTTAAAGCACAGGCCAGCAATTTCCCGGCTGAAGTACTCTTCCTGAGAGATGATGATATTCCGGAGTACGTACAGGATGGGGTGGCCGACCTGGGCATTGTGGGTGAAAATGTTTGTCTGGAAAAAGAAAAAGATATTAAAACCGTACAAAAGCTGGGTTTTGCCAAATGTCGGCTCTCGCTTGCCGTACCAAAAAATACCGAAGCTGATTCAGTGAAATGGTTTGATGGCAAACGCATTGCTACCTCCTACCCTGTCATTGTTAAGTCTTTTCTGAAAAAGGAAAATATCAGTGCGGAAATACATGAAATAAGTGGTTCTGTGGAAATAGCCCCAGGCATTGGTTTGGCCGATGCGATCTGTGACATCGTGAGTACCGGCAGCACCCTGCTAAGTAATGGGCTGAAGGAGTCCTTCAGTATCCTGAAAAGTGAAGCAGTACTTATCTCTTCGCCAAAACTTACCGATTATAAAACCGAACTGCTCAACAAGATACTGTTTCGGATAAAAGCAGTAAATGAGGCAAGAAACAATAAATATATTTTACTCAATGCCCCGAATCACTCGGTGGAAAAAATTGCTTCTATTTTACCCGGGATGAAAAGTCCTACGGTACTGCCCCTCAAGGAGGAAGGGTGGTCATCGATTCACTCGGTTGTAGATGAAGGCACTTTCTGGGATAAAATTGACCAGTTAAAGGCCCACGGAGCTCAGGGAATTCTTGTTGTACCCATAGAAAAAATGATTTTGTAATGAAAACAGTAAACTATCCTGAAAGGAAAGACTGGGATCTACTGACCTCCCGGCCTGTTTTTGATGTAGCCTACCTGGAAGGAACCATTAAAAACATCATGAACAGGGTGAAGCAGGGTGGGGACCGGGCCCTCATTGAACTGACAAAAAATTTTGACAAGGTCGAACTCAGCCAGGTAAAAGTTTCCACTGAAGAGCTGGCTGAAGCTCCCGGGTTACTCGGGTCGGCGTTAAAGGACGCAATCACTACAGCAGCGAAGAACATCAGCACGTTCCACCAACTTCAGGTACAAAAGGATATTTCTGTTGAAACCACTCCGGGTGTTACCTGTTGGCGCAAGGCCCTGCCGATCGAAAAGGTTGGCCTCTATATTCCGGGAGGCAGCGCGCCTCTTTTCAGCACCGTACTCATGCTCGCTATACCTGCGAAACTTGCCGGATGTCATGAAATTGTATTGTGTAGCCCCCCTGGGAAAAACGGAAAAATCCATCCTGCCATTTTATTCGCAGCAAGCCTAAGTGGGGTTAGCAAAATTTACAAAGCAGGTGGTGCCCAGGCTATTGCAGCCATGGCTTATGGTACAGAGTCCATACCGCAGGTTTATAAGGTCTTCGGCCCGGGCAACCAGTTTGTAACCTATGCAAAACAGATGATTTCCCGGGAAGGTACGGCTATAGATATGCCGGCAGGACCTTCTGAAGTGGCCGTTATCGCTGATGCAAACAGCAACCCGGACTTTATTGCCTCTGACCTCCTGTCTCAGGCTGAACACGGCCCCGACAGTCAGGTATTGCTTTTAACTGACTCCGAAACGCTTCCCGGCAAGGTAGCCAATAGTCTGAAAGACCAACTTAAAGACCTCCCCAGAAAAGAAATTGCTGAAAAAGCCCTTGAAAACAGCCGGGCGATTGTGTTTAAAAACATGGATGAAGTGATCAGTTTCAGTAACCTGTATGCTCCGGAACACCTGATCATCAACACGGAAAATGCGGATGAGCTCGCAGGAAGGGTCACCAATGCCGGCTCTGTTTTCATTGGGCCTTACACCCCTGAATCAGCAGGGGACTATGCCTCAGGAACCAATCACACCCTGCCCACCAACGGTTATGCACGAGCCTATAGTGGACTAAATACTGAAAGTTTTGTGAAGCACATCACCTTCCAGAAAATCACCAAATCCGGACTTGAAAACCTGGGGCCTGCCATAGAGCTAATGGCAGAAGCAGAAGAACTGATGGCTCATAAAAATGCCGTGAGCATAAGACTTAACACCAACCCGTGATGAATAATTTTGACCTAAATACACTGGTGCGGCCCAACATCCTTAAAATGGCTCCCTATTCATCAGCCCGGGATGAATTCAGCGGAAGCAATATGGTTTTTCTTGATGCCAATGAGAATCCCTGGGAAACGACAAACAACCGTTACCCCGATCCCAAACAGGAAGCCCTTAAAAAGGCTATTGCGGAAATCAAAGGCCTGGAAGTAAAGAATATATTTCTAGGCAACGGCAGTGATGAAGCCATTGATATCGTGATGCGTGCAGTTGGCACCCCCGGCAAAGACAATATCCTGATCACCCAGCCCACGTATGGCGTTTATGAAGTAAGTGCCGCCATTAATGACCTGGACATCATACGCTACCCGCTCAATAAAAACTATGAACTGGATGGGGATGAATTATTGACCTTCACCAACCAAAATACCCGCATCATCTTTCTTTGCTCCCCGAATAACCCTACCGCCAACATCCTGCAAAAACAAGAAGTGGAAAAGGTGCTGAATCATTTTAACGGACTGGTTGTTATTGATGAGGCTTATATCGATTTTAGTCAGGAAAAAAGCTGGTCAGAAAAACTCGGACTTTACCCCAATCTCATCGTACTACAGACCTTATCAAAAGGCTGGGGCCTCGCCGGATTGCGTATCGGAATGGCCTATGCCAGCGAGAATATCATCCGGATATTAAATAAAATAAAACCGCCTTACAATATCAGTAATGCAAGTCAACGGATAGCACTGGAGGCATTGTCCAGCAAAAGAGACCTTGTTGCTGAGCAAATAGATCGCCTCATTGAGGAGCGAAATAAATATTTTAGTTTGTTTTCCAAACTGCCTTTTGTGAAAAAGGTCTTTCCATCTGAAGCAAACTTTTTATTGCTTGAGGTAGAAAACACAGATGCCCTCTATCAATACCTGATTGATCAGGGATTTGTAACCCGAAAGAGAAAGGGAATTCTGCATTGTGCTGAGGGCATCAGATTCAGTATTGGCACTCCTGAAGAAAATAAAAATATGTATGAGGCCTTGTTAAATTTTGAAGGAAAATGAAAAAAGTACTTTTTATTGACAGGGATGGAACCCTGGTGAAGGAACCGGAGGATGAGCAGCTGGATAATTTCAATAAACTCGAATTTCTGCCAGGGGTATTTACCTGGCTCGGAAAGATTGCCTCCGAACTTGACTATACACTTGTCATGGTCTCCAATCAGGACGGCCTCGGAACCAACAGCTTTCCGGAAGACACCTTCACCCCTGTTCATCAGTTTATCATCACACAACTGAAAAACGAAGGCATTTACTTTGAGGAAGAATTGATTGACCGCTCCTTTCCCCATGAAAACAAACCTACGCGGAAACCAGGTATTGGCATGATGCAACATTACTTCAATGGCGAATGGGATCTATCCGGCTCCTTTGTTATTGGAGACCGGATGACAGACATTGAACTGGCCGCTAATCTGGGAGCGAAAGGAATATTTATCAGCACAGACGAAAGGCAACTGGGCACGGGTGAAACAAAGAAGGATGAAAAATCCCTTTCCACAGCCATTGCCTGTCAGACCAGTCACTGGAAGGAAATATATTCATTTTTATGTGATCTGGAAAGAACCACTGAGGTAAAAAGAGTCACCAGTGAAACCGAAATCACTGTCAAGCTCAACCTTGACGGCACCGGGAAAGCCGACATCAGTACCGGTCTGGGCTTCTATGACCATATGTTGGAGCAAATAGCCCGCCATGGACAGGTGGATCTTTATGTCAACACCCGTGGTGATCTGCATATTGATGAGCACCATACCATAGAAGATACAGCTATCGTTTTAGGAGAGGCTTTCCGTAAAGCACTTGGCAACAAAAGAGGTATTGAACGGTATGGCTTTTGCCTGCCCATGGACGATTGCCTGGCCCAGGTGGCCCTCGACTTCGGCGGACGCAGCTGGCTGGAGTGGGATGCGGAATTTAAACGTGAAAAAGTAGGTGAAATGCCCACTGAGATGTTTTATCATTTCTTCAAGTCATTCTCAGATGCCGCCAGATGCAACCTGAACGTAAAGGCCGAAGGCGCAAACGAACATCACAAAATAGAAGCTATATTCAAGGCCTTTGCAAAATCCATCAAGATTGCCGTCAGGAAAGAAAAAGGAAATATGGCCCTGCCATCAACCAAAGGAATATTATAAGCTCATGAACATTGTTATCATAAAATACAATGCAGGCAATACGCAATCTGTCATTTTTGGTCTCAACAGGTTGGGAATAGATCCTGTATTAACAGATGATCCCGAAGAAATAATGAAAGCGGATAAAGTGATCTTTCCGGGGGTAGGTGAGGCCAGCACGACAATGAAATATCTGAGAGACCACAAGCTCGACAAAGTCATCGTCAACCTCAAACAGCCGGTACTTGGTATTTGCCTGGGCATGCAATTAATGTGTGCCCATTCTGAAGAAGGTGACACTTCCTGCCTGGGCATTTTCGACCTCAATGTCAGGCAGTTTAAGGCCGAAGGAAACAGGCAATATAAGATACCACAAATGGGATGGAATACCCTTACATCTGTACACTCCCCTTTGTTTGATGCTGAAATGGAAAACAGCCATGTTTATTTTGTCCATGGCTTTTATGTACCCCTTAGCAAATATACCATTGCCACCACAGAGTTTATTCACCCCTACAGTTCGGCAATAGCACGGGATAATTTTTACGCGGTGCAATTTCACCCCGAGAAGTCCTCTGCGACAGGGGAACAAATCCTTAAAAATTTTATTGCATTATGATCAATATTACCCCAGCGATAGACATAATAGGCGGTAAGTGTGTAAGGCTCACACAGGGCGACTATTCGACTAAAAAAATTTACAGTGCAAATCCCCTTGAAGTAGCCCGTTCATTTGAAGATCACGGCATAAAGAACCTCCACCTGGTAGATTTGGATGGGGCGAAAACAGGAAAGGTGGCCAATCAAAAAGTGTTGGAAGATATTGCCACAGGCACGAATTTACATATTGATTTTGGGGGGGGCATCACTACAACCGCTGATATTGAATCGCTGATCAATGCCGGGGCACGCCAAATGAACATTGGCAGTCTGGCGGTCAAAGACCCTGAATGTTTTATCGAATGGATAAAAGTCTATGGCGATAAAATTATTCTCAGCGCAGATGTTAACGGGGAAAGTATTGCCGTAAGGGGATGGCAGGAAGCGAGTGAAATAAATCTTTTCACAATGGTATCAGGCCTGCTGCAACATGGCATTAAATATGTGACATGTACGGACATAGCAACGGATGGCATGCTTCAGGGGCCATCTTTCGCCCTTTATGAGAAGTTAAGGGCTGAATTTAAAACTTTATATATCACGGCCAGTGGTGGAATTCACAAGATCAACGACATCCATCAGCTCAATTTGATGAATATTGATAATGTGATTGTTGGAAAAGCAATCTATGAAGGACATATACCTTTAAGTGAGCTCGCTGAATTGTTAAAATAGTTACAATGTTAAAAAAACGAATTATTCCCTGCCTGGACATCATGAACGGCAGAACCGTAAAAGGTATAAATTTTGTGAATCTCCGCGATGCCGGCGACCCCGTGGAACTTGGGGCCATATATGCCGAAAAAGGGGCTGATGAGCTGGTTTATCTTGACATTACAGCCACCCACGAAGGACGTAAGACGTTTGTTGAACTCGTGAAAGATATTGCCCGAAAAATTAATATACCTTTCACTGTCGGTGGAGGCATATCTTCAGTGGCGGATGTGGCCCCTTTGCTTAATAATGGTGCTGACAAAATCACGGTAAACTCCTCGGCAGTACGAAATCCTGGTCTCATTGATGAACTGGCCAGGGCTTTTGGTTCCCAATGTATCGTAGTGGCCATCGATGCCCGACTGGACAATGCCCCGGACGACTGGACCGTATATACGCACGGCGGAAGGAAACCAACAGACAAAAAGCTTTTCAGTTGGGCCAAAGAAGTAGAAGAACGGGGAGCCGGAGAAATTCTTTTCACCAGCATGGATCATGATGGTACTAAAAACGGATTTGCCATAGAAGCACTTAATACCCTTTGTAACCTGGTATCAATACCTGTAGTGGCCAGTGGTGGAGCCGGTAGCATGGAGCACTTTAAGGATGTCTTCCAGCAAACACCCGCCGATGCCGGCCTTGCTGCCAGTATCTTTCATTTTGGGGAAATTGAAATACCCGATCTGAAAGCTTATTTAAATCAATTCCATATACCTGTAAGGATATAAACAGATGAAACCAGACTTCGAAAAAACCGGCGGCCTTATTCCCGCAATTATACAGGATTATTTTACAAAAAATGTCCTGATGCTTGGCTACATGAATGAGGAGGCCTTCGAAATGACCATCAAACAAGAAAAAGTCACGTTTTTCAGTCGATCGAAAAACAGACTTTGGACAAAAGGTGAAACTTCGGGCCATTTTCTTTACTACAAATCGTGCCAGTTGGATTGTGACCGCGATACACTCCTTGTCCAGGCCATACCTTCCGGGCCAGCCTGTCACCTCAACACTGACACCTGTTTTAGCGAGGAGAAAAATACGAGTGCTGATCTCGGCTTTTTGGAAAAGGTGATCATCAACCGAAAGAAGAACCCCAGTGAGAGTTCATATACCAACAAGCTCCTTGCCAATCCATTAAAAGCCGCCCAAAAGGTGGGCGAAGAGGCTGTAGAAACAGTCATTGAGGCGGTTGCAGAAAATGATGAACGATTCAGGGAAGAAGCCGCTGATTTATTATATCACTATCTGGTGTTGTTACATACACGTGGGCAATCGATGGATGACGTCATCAATATATTACGGCATCGGTTTAAAGAATAAATCAGGTGAGTTTTTCCAGCAATTTCCGCACTTCTTTGTAGCTATTGACCCGATAACGGGCGTCTGACACTTCCGGCCCTACTTTTATGGTATATGAATCCCTGGGCATGGCTTTAAAGGTATCTTCATCGGTCCAGTCGTCTCCAACGGCCAATACGAAGCCATACTCATCATCTTCAAGCCATAGTTCAGCAGCTTTTCCTTTATTCACCTCGCTGTTCTTGATTTCCAGCACCTTGTTTCCCTCCAAAACGATAAGGTTTTCACTTTCAGCAAAAAACTTCAGGTGACTCATAATTTCCCGGGCCCTTAGCTCTCCAAAGCCTGTTTCTACCTTTCGGTAATGCCACACAATGCTGTAGTGCTTTTCTTCAATAAATGAGCCGGGGGTTTTATCCACATAGCTTTCCAGTATCGGTCTTATTTTATCTTTCCAGTCCAGATTGAGCTGACGTAACAACTTCCATTCCGCATCCTTTCTTTTCATCCATACGCCATGCTCTGCAATCAGTTCGATATCCAAATCGCCAAACCAACTTTCCAGTGTTTCATGATCACGACCACTGATAATCACCACTCTATTGTTCTTTACAGCTGCCAGTTTTTCCAGCAACGTTTTTAATTTTTTGTCAGGGGCAGCGAGTTCTGGCATTGACTTAAACCCAACAAGGGTTCCATCATAATCAAGGAAGAGTATTCTGGAATTTGCCTTATTATACACCTCTTCGATGGCTGCCAAAACCTGATGATCGGCATTTTTAGTATCCATTTCCTTTTGAGCGGCTTTCACCTGATCTAGGCGACCCAGAAACAGATCGACCCAATGATGCACATTATATCTTTTTATAGTGGCTTGCATGGTTTCCATGTGACTTTGCTGCTGTTCAACAGACATTTCAAGAGCCTCTTTAAGCGCATCGGCCATCCGGTGTTTATTATTGGGATTGATCAGGATAGCATCACTCAACTCTTTGGATGCCCCTGCCATTTCACTGAGGATCAGGACACCCGTTTTGTCAAGTTTACTGGCTACAAATTCTTTGCAGACCAGGTTCATCCCATCACGCATGGGGGTAACCAACGCCACATCTGCCATGCGGTACATCGCTGAAAGTTTATCAAAGGGCAAGGACCTGTAAAAATAATGGATGGGTGTCCACTTCATCATGGAGAACTGTCCGTTTATCCGGCCAACGAGTAAATCAATTTCTTCTTTTAATTCCCGGTAGGTGTCTACCTGATCCCTTGATGGCACGACTAAAAGTATTAATGACACTTTACCTCTAAACTCCGGATATTTCTGCAGGAATAGTTCAAAAGAAACCAGGCGGTTGGGTATCCCTTTGGAATAGTCAAGCCTGTCAACAGAAAGCACAAACTTCTGATCACCCAATGAAGTTCTGTATTCCACTTCATTTTTTATCACCTCTGTGGAAGCGGCCTTTTCCGCATATTTATTATAATCTATTCCCATGGGAAAGGCATCCACTTCCAGCACCCTGTTACCCACGTTAATCCGACCATTCTGATTGCTCAGAAAGGCCAGGCGGCTTACGGCACTGAGAAAGTGCCGCATGTCATCATAGGTATGAAAACCAATGAGATCAGCGCCCAATACGCCATTGAGCAGCTCTTTTCTCCAGGGAATAAGGCGAAACACTTCGTGTGAAGGAAAGGGAATATGCAGAAAAAACCCGATGCTAATGTCAGGCAATTTTGCGCGAATCATACCTGGCAGGAGAAAGAGTTGATAATCATGCACCCAGATTTTATCGCCGGGTTTGGCCATTTCAAGCACGACCTCACAAAATTTTTGATTTACTTCTACAAAGGCCTCCCAGAGTGTTCGCTTATAAATTGCATACTGGTTGAAGTAGTGGAAATTTGGCCAAAGTGTAGAGTTGCTAAATCCTTCATAGTAGAGTTCTATTTGTTGTTTTGACAAAAAAACAGGCTTCATATTTTCCTCAGCCAGGCGTTCCTCTGTCAAACGTCGTTTCTCTTCTTTATTAAAATATACACCGGGCCATCCCACCCATACATTTCCACCCCCTTTATACACTGAGCCCAGTCCGGTAGCCAGCCCACCCTCGCTGGGGATAAAATTAAGTTTTCCCTTCGAGCCTTTTTCCACCCTTAAGGGTAGTCTGTTCGATACAATAATTGTTTTCCCCATAATATGATGCTTACCAACTTATTTCTTCCTTATTTAAAAAAGCTGCGATGCCTGCACGACAATCCGTAAAATTCCTTGCCCGTGCATTTGTTTCCGCAGCATAGTGTAATTTATTTTTCAGGTCTGATGATTGAACAGCTGCAATCATCTGCTTGGTAAGCGCAATAGCTTGTCCGGAATTGGACTCAATAAGGTGCATTGCATACTCATCCACCCGGGCTCCTATTTCCGCTGAAGGAACAATTTCATTAATCAAACCAATATCCAGTGCTTTTTTAACATCAACGATGTCACCGGTCAGGAGCAACTCCCGGGCATGACGTTCGCTCATTCTTCGCAGTAGAAAGACCATGACAATAGCCGGCACAAAACCTATTTTCACTTCTGTATAGCCAAACTTCGCATCTGGTGTGGCAAATACGAAATCACAAACTGAGGCCAGGCCACACCCCCCGGCAATGGCGTACCCCTGCACCTGGGCTATGACTACCTTATTTAAAGTATAAATGGTATAATATAGCTCCATCAAATGTCGGCTGTCTGCCAGATTCTCCTCATAGGTATTATTTTGCATTTGCTGAAGATAAGCCAGGTCTGCCCCGGCACAAAACGCTTTTCCCCGGGCATTAATCACAATCACCCGGATATCATCATCTTCAGCCATGTCTTTTAGGGCCCCCCTTAACTCACTTACCATCTCAAAGTTAAGGGCATTTCGCTTAGCCGGTCTGTTCAGGGTAATATAGCCAATCCTGTCCCTTGTTTCAAAATGTAAATATTCCATACACTAATAATTTAAACGAACTTAGACAACCCGGCATTTACAAACAAGGAAATGATGAGAAGATTGCCGGACAGGCTGGTATATCTATGATAACCTCGTTAAAATGAATTTTAAGGTTGTTTTATATTTCCTGCCTATGGGTAAGGCTGTTTTACCCATATAGACATAATCATTATCCATTTTATCAATGTGCTCAATATTTACAATGTGGGAACGGTGTATCCTGAGAAAGTTATGGGGGGGCGTTTCGGTAATAAAATGGCTCAGATTTCCACTTAGCATATATTCACCACTCGTGGTGTAAACTTTACAGTAACTGCCCTGTGCTTCAGCATGGGTAATCTCATTGAGTTTTACCTTATTGTAAGTATTATTTGATTTCAAAAAAACATAATTGGCTTTTTTGTCATACCCCTTATTAGCCGTTTCTTTCAGGTAATGGTTGAAAGCAATCTCAATGGCGATTGACACGTCTTTACTTTGGAATGGTTTGGTGATAAAAGCAGCTGGTGAGGTTCTTATAGCCCTTTCCACCGTGGCCTTATCGGAATTTGCCGTGAGGTATATGACCGGGCAACTATGAATTTCCCTGACCATTTCCACCATGGTAATCCCGTCCATTTCACCAACCAGCTTTATATCCACGATGATAACATCGGGCTTTTCCATCAGAATGGTTTTTAGTGCATCCTCAGCCTTCTTTTCCTTGCCAATCACCACATATCCGGATGTCTCCAGTAGCTCCTGAAGATCCATGGCCGTGATTGGATTATCTTCAATGATCAATACCCTGATGTTCATAATCTTTCATAAAGTAATCGTCAATTTCAATAGTAACCAAATACCCATCATCCGTATTTAAACTTACTTTCCCGTTAAGGTTTTGTATGGTGTTATTAATTAAAGCCCAACCATATCCGGGTTTAAAGCACCCGTTCGGTTTTCCATTATCTTTTATTGAGATCGAAAGTTTAGGCTCAACATGTTTGCCCGTAATGGAGAAGACGGGCGATTCATGATTTTTAAATGCATATTTAAAACTATTGACAATCAATTCGTTCAACATCACACCCAATTGGATCGCAATATCCATTGGAATATATATTGAATCAATATTTAATTCAAGTTTTGGATCTACGTTTGGGAATACAAAAGACTGCCTGATATGGTTTGCTAATTCAGTGATATACTCACTGAAGTTCACCACAGCCATTTGTTCCTTCTGATAAAGATGTTCGTGGATTAAAGCAATGGATTTTACACGGCTTTGAGTAGACTCCAGAATCTGCTTCGCTTTTTTATTCTCCGTACGCCTGATCTGCATATTAAAGATACTGGAAATCAGTTGGAGGTTGTTCTTCACCCGGTGATGCACTTCCTGAATGAGTGTGTCCTTTTCTTTATTTCTACGGTCAAGCAAAAGATTATTTTCTTTGATGTTTTTAGATAGAAAAACAACTTTTCTTATCCTGTTAACTAAAAAAACAGCTAAAAAAATTAATGCTCCAACAATCCCGACGATAACAAACAGTAAACGTCTGTTTTTCTCAAGCTCATTTGTCTTATGCTGGTTCATTGCATTAAGTTGGGTGATCTGGCCAGCCAGTATTTCAGATTCATAGTTTACTTGTATTTCTAAAAGTTCCCGTTCCTTTAAAGCCACTTGTTTCTTTTCTGAAAGCAAGAGGTATTCTTCATGATATTTCAGCGCTTCAGCATCGTTTTTCAACAATTTATGGATCTGATAAAACTTGTTTGCACATTCTATGATCAGTGAAAAGTTACGGATCTGTTGAGCGCGGTCATAAGCCTCATCGATCACTGAATTTGCTTTTAACAGGTCATTTTTTGCCAAATAAACCTCAAACAATGCTAACCGGAACCGTACAGAAGATGCCGGATGGGGCATGGTATCTGCCATATTTACCCCCTCATTAAATATTTCTTCTGCTTTTTCAAGACTCTTTTTTTTCAGCAATAAATTACCCAAATCATACATCGTACCATCTGCAGAGGCATGCATGTATCTACTCAACAAGACAGGAATTGCTTTATTGAAATAATAAATGGCAGAATCCAGTTGCCCTTTTCCCCTATGGCACCTGGCCAAATCCATCCATTGCAACACATAGTAGTCTGGTTCTTTTAATTTTTCATAAATACCAAAAGCCAAATGAAAATAATAGATTGCACTATCATAATTATCTTCCAGAAAATAGAGTGTGCCTATATAACTTGATGTTTCCGCAAGTCCGGCGGAATCAGCACGAGCCAGGTTTTTTTGAAAGGAATTACTGGCTTGTGGTAAGTACTGTTGCCTTAAATGCTTTGTAAGTCTGATGGCATCGTTTGATTCATCTCTGTGAACAAGATCCCTTATCGATGAGAAACTAAGCTTATACTTAAGGGCTTGAACGTTGTGTTTTGTCGCTTCATGAAAATTACCAAGGTGGTCATAGACCAGCCCAATATTCCTCGACTGCGTTGCCATTTTTGATGTGTCCTTTAAAGCTGTAAACAGGTTAAGGGAAGTCTCTAAATAAACCAGGGCAGAATCATAATCGGCCCGGTACAAATGCACCAGGCCAATATTATTTGAAACAGCCGCCAGATAGCTGCTCAAACCCAAATCAGAAAATGCATTTTCGGCCTGATGAAATGCTGCAAGTGCCTCGGGATAAAATGCGTGGAGCCAATAGTTTAGACCCAGCCTATAATGGGCCAGGGCCACACCTTCTTTATTCCCAACTTTCACACTTAGCATCAAAGCCTCCTGACCGTACCCCTCTGACAATAGATAGTTGGATTGGCGGTATTCAAAGGCCAATTGGTTAAGAATTTTTATTTTTTCATTCACCGGTGGATCTGCCGCTAACAGGCTTTTCAAACTATCAATACCAGCTACAGACAAACCCGTAGAAAAAAAAATAAAAATGATAATTAACGTTAAGCGGTGCACAAAGTTAAAGATAGTAATCCCCTTTCAAAGTAAAAAATCCTTTAACAAAGACAGAAAATCAATAAGTGCCATGCCTCCACTAAAGTGACGACATGACACCCGAAAAGTCTTTGATTCAATCATTATTGCTTGTCCAGAACGATGACATATTCTCCGGCAACACTTGTAACACGGCCTCCTCCAAAAGTAGTTGTCGGGTTATTAAAGGAAAGCATAAGTGTCTTATCGCTATTGGAGAGGGTAATGGCTGCCTCAATAACACCTCCATCCCCTTCACTCAAAACGATTCCTGTAATCCCATTAATATTATAATTCCCGGTAGAATAAATAGGCGTATTTCCTCCAGTATGACTATAAGACCCACTCCCTGAATTTGACCCATTTGAATTGAAAGTGACTTTAAGTCCTGTGAAATCACTTGTCACATCGGCACCGTCAACAGTAACTGAAACCATCACCCAGGAGCCTTTGAGCCTATCGTCAATAGTCATTTCAGGATCGTCTCCATTACCTCCTCCCCCCTTGCATGATGATAAAAGAGCTATTCCTGTGATAGCTATGATATATATTGCTTTTTTATATTTTTTCATCGTTGTTGTTATTTTTAGCTTTTTAAGCCCTTCAAGGTTTTTAAAACCTCGAAGGGCTTATTTTTCTATTTATTTTTAAAAATTTTATAGGTCAATGTTTTTTCAACATGACTTACCTGCAAAAGATAAACTCCCAAAGGCAGACTACGCATGTCGATGACATTCTCAATATTGCTGGCGATCTGTCTGATTTTTATTTTTCCGTCTAATGCAACCACTCTTATTTCAGTATCTTCATGAAACTGCCCCAGCCTTACGACTAATTTGTCTTGAACAGGGTTAGGATAGGCTTGTATTCCATCCAATAATGTATCCTCTATTTGTGTTATGATGATGACTTGTGCATCTGACATTTCACTGGCACATCCGTTTGAATACACCATTACAGTATAGCTACCAACCTCACTAAGGTACAATTCACTATTCGTACTGTAGGAATTACCGTCTAAAAACCATTCATAGCTTTCCCCAAAGACATTACTCACATATAACCGGGGTTGAACTGCATTGTTAAAATCGGCAGAAATGACGGGTTTATCCACACCATTGACATACAGGTAGGCCATTCCCGAAGTAATCTCGGAGCAAACTCCTGTAACAATACAATTATATCCGGCACCATTCAATGTCTTTGTTGCCCCGGTAATGGTAAGCGTTGCAGTGTTCGTTCCGGAATACATTGCGTCTTCATTAATTATATTTCCATCATTATACCATTGATAAGTAAGTGCATCGCCCTGCCCGGTTATAGAAAAACTGGCATTTTCACCATCGCATATAGTGACGGCTACAGGATGTGCTGTAATGGTCGTCTCATTTACCGTAAGTGTGGCCTCAAAGCTCTCTGATGTGACAGTACAGGGATTTGCTGCACTGGCCACACATTTAAACATTAAGCCATTCATTTCAATTCCAGCGCTACTGATCGTCAGGGTATCCGTACTGTATCCATTATAGTTGTATGCAACACTATAATTAGTCCCCCCATCGGAAGAAACATACCATTGGTAAGTAACACCTGTACCGGTGGCCCCTGCAATAAACATTAAGGCCTCGTTGACACATACTGTTTGTGATTGGGGTGAATTCACCATCAACGGTAATTGATTTACAACAAGGGTTTCCGGTGTTGATACAATTTCGCCGATGCAATTCTTTATCACACAACGGTATTGGCTTCCATCCAAATCCATTGTAGCGTTGGTAATAGTAAGTATTTTTGTTGTAGAGCCTGAATATGTTGCATCATCTGCAATGTCAGTAAATATACCAGTCCCTGCAAAATCGTACTGCCATTGCAATTGATGGAATGAAGACACATACCCTGTGCCGGGTTGAACAGTAAGTGATGTTGTTCCTCCGTCACATACTGTAAGGGCTGTTACATTTGTAGAACTCGTTAAGGTCGGAGTACCATATACCCTTAATTTCACCGAAGCCGAATTGCGAGAACAGGTCCCACTTCCTCCGCTGTTTAATATACATCTGTACCACTTGCTGTCTAAATTGGTTGACGCCGAGGTAATGGTCAGTGTAGATGTGGTGGCCCCTGAATAAGTGGCATTATCACTAATCAGCACACCATCTACATACCACTGATAGGAAAGGTTGGTTCCGGTGGCCTCTACAGAAAAAGTGGCATTTTCTCCTGCACAGACAGAAGCACCCACGGGTTGCACCGTTATTGTCGGTAGGTCATCAATAGTAAGCGTTGCACCGGTTGATTCTACGGGTGTAGCACAATTGCCAATTACACATTTGTATATGTTGCCACTCAATGCGGATGTGGCCCCGGTCAGAGACAGCGTATTGGTGGTTGCCCCCGAATACACTCCTCCATCCGTCACGTTTACAAAACCCGTTCCATCATCTACCTTCCATTGGTAAGTCAGGCCACCAGGAGTAATTGAAGAGACGACGGAAAAAGAGGTATTGACCGCTGAACCTGTATTGCAGGCGGTCACATCCACAGGTTGGGTTGTGATAGAAGGAATTGTATGAATATTAAGATAAGTCAAACCAGTATTTACCGAACAGCCATTGGTGGTTACGATGCATCTATATGCAGCGCTAACTTTGCCATCATCACCAATGTTAGTGTCCCAAAGCTCTGAAAGTGTATTATCTGCTCCGGTTATTGATAAAGTGGCCGTATTTGTTCCGGAATACACACCCGCATCACTGAGGTTAACATAGGTGTTGCCAATGACATAATATTGCCATTGGTAGGTCAACGTACCACTACCAGTGGCTGAAACCGTAAAACTGGCATCACCACTGACACAAACAGCCTGAGCGGTAGTCGTTTCTGATATTACTGGCGAATCTGTAATATTAAGCAATGCCTCCCCTGATGTTGCCCCACTTCCACATCCGTTTGTGACAACACAACGCAGGTTTGAAGCATCCAGTGCAGAAGAAGGCGTGGTATAAGTGAGCGTAGCAGTTGTTGCTCCGGAAATTTCTGAGGTGACGTCCACTACATTTACAAACCCTGTCCCGTCATTTATCTGCCACTGGTAGGTCAAAGTCCCTGTTCCTGTAGCGGTTACGCTAAAAGATGCATTTTCACTGCTACAAACAGATACCGTTGACGGGTCACTGTTTATTATCATAGCATCTGCAACAGTGATGTAATCAGCGGCTGTGATACTGTTCGTGCCATCAGCGGATGTCACAGCCAATGTTACGTTGTATGGGCCTCCTGCTGCGAATGTCACCACCGGATTTTGCGCCGTTGATGTGGCGGGTGTCCCTCCTGCAAATGTCCAGCTCCATCCGGTGACGGTGTTGGAGGCTGTTGAGGCATCGGTAAAAGTGACCTCTGCCCCTGCGCATACGGTTGTGGCCGAAGCCGTAAAGGCAGGTTTGGGATTATAATACTTCTTCACACCGCCATACCATCCGAAATAAATATCACTAGCATTTGAGTAAAAGCAAGAAGGCTTTAGCCATGAATCATTTCCTGCCGATTCCAATATCCAGTCAGACAAACTGCCATCCCAGGAATATATATTGCTCTCAGTTTCATTTCCTATATATATCCTATTACTGTATACAGTCATTGCACTGACCCTATTATTTGTTGGTGTGGCTATAAAAGGGGAAGGGGCTGAAAAAAACGAACCATCCCAAACAACAAGATGGTTTGGAATACTGGTTGTTGAACCAATATAAGATACATTATAATATGTAGAAAACATTCCACCTATGTATAAATCACCTTTGAATTCTTGCATGACTCGAATAGCAACATTACCATTAAAGCCATCACCAACA
>JAOUKJ010000318.1 GCA_029882675.1 Cyclobacteriaceae bacterium | reverse complement strand
CACCGGCAGCCAGGTACATGGCAAATTCCATATAGTCTTTCATATAGATTTCATAACCCCCAAACAAAAGCAGGAGGCCACCAATAATGACCATTCCAAATTCTTTTTTCATACAATTATATTTATTAAACGCTTTATCGCTTTTTAGTTACAATTTTTAAAATTCAACATGCCACAATTGCAGCGAAATTACATTGTTTTTTGGAGAATCCGATCATATCAACCAACTTTGGGCAGAACCAAAAACCATGGCGAAAAAAGTTGTCATTATTACCGGAGGCTCCAGTGGCATCGGACTGGCCCTTGCTCATCAATATGTTTCACGCGGTGAACATGTTGTTCTGATTGCCCGAAGGCAGGATCTTCTTGTGGAGGCAAAAGCGGAATTGGAGAAATCCCTCATCTCAAAAGAGCAGGAGATTATTTCCATTTCCTGTGATGTTAGCGTTGAAGAGCAATTAAAACCCGAAATACAAAAAGTCGTAGATCACTTTGGCAGAGTGGACGTACTCATCACCTCTGCGGGCTACAGTAAACCCGGGTATTTTAGTAATTTGAGCACGCTGCAGTTTAAGGAAACATTTGACACCAACTTTTACGGCACATTATATGCCGTGCAGGCTGTCGTTCCCACCATGAAGGAAAAGAAAAGCGGTCAAATCATTTTCATTGCCTCTGGTGCAGCGCTTATTGGTATCTTTGGCACTTCGGCATATTGTGCTTCAAAGTTTGCCATAAAAGGTTTTGCTGAAGTCTTACGGGCAGAACTTGTACACGAAGGCATCCGGGTTTCAGTGGCATGTCCTCCGGATACCTACACGCCCCAGTTGATCAACAATGAAGCCATAAAACCTTCAGAGACGAAAATGATCATGGGTAGTGGAGGTTGCTTTTCGGCTGAAACAGTGGCGAAATCCATCTATGATGGCGCCAAAAAAGGCCGGTTTGTAATCACCAAAGGTGCCAGCCTATATTTTTTACACAAGTTTGGAAGCCTGCTTCTCCCACTTGTCAATTGGTACTTTGACCGGGTGATTCGTCTGAATAAAAAAAAGAGTAATAAAGAAAGCAGCTAAGTTGACTTATTGGCCAGTTGTCCACAAGCGGCATCAATATCTTTTCCCCGGCTTTTCCGTAAATACACATTCATCCCTTTTTCTTCCAGGTAACGTGAGAACTTTTCCATTTTACCCAAATCGGCATTTTTAAATGAGGCGTTGTCGATGGGATTATATTCGATGATATTAATCTTGGAAGGCAACTGCTTTGCAAAGTCAAATAACTCACGTGCATCCTGTATGGAATCATTAAATCCGGCAAACACGATGTATTCCAGTGTTACCTGGTTTTTGGTTTTTTGATAATAATACTTCAATGCACTTTTGAGGTTATCCAGGTTATTGGTTTTATTAATACCCATGATCTCATTTCGCTTCTCATCATTTGCCGCGTGCAGCGACAGCGCGAGATTAAATTTCACCTCGTCATCACCCAGCCTCCTGATCATCCCGGCAATGCCGGCTGTAGAAACTGTTATTCGCCTGGCTGCCATGCCAAGCCCCTGATCTGAAGTGATCAGTTCTACCGATTTTAATACATTTGAATAGTTCAGCAAAGGCTCTCCCATTCCCATATACACAATGTTCGTAAGTGGTTTGTGAAATTCTTCATCACAAATATTCCGGATATGTACTACCTGATCATAAATTTCGGAGGCATCGAGGTTACGCTTCCGGTCCAGATAGCCCGTTGCACAAAATTTACAGGACAGAGAGCATCCCACCTGTGATGAAATACATGCTGTCAGTCTTTTTTCTGTAGGGATCAACACACCTTCCACCAGGTTTCCGTCATGCAAGCCAAAGGCAACCTTTTTCGTGCCGTCATTGCTCTTTTGGAATTCACTGATTTCCACAGCATTGATTACAAAATCTTTTGCCAGCCACTCCCTGATATTCAGCGGCAAATTAGTAAGGTGATCGAAGCTCCATGCAGATTTCTTCCATAACCATTCATATAATTGCCGTGCCCGAAAAGGTTTTTCTCCCTGCTCAACAAACAAGGCTGTAAGTTGTTCCAATGATAACTGCCTAATGTCTTTCATTTCCGCCATTTCTGATGCAAAGATACCACATAACCTCATCAAAACAGCCATCTGCCTAACAATCATATCATCTATTTTGGCCAGACCAGATCCTTAGCCTTTACATATTCCGGAAAAAAGCAGGTCTAAATGATTGAAATCTTTATGCTTTTTGAGGGTAAAAAAAGCATCTTTTATCGGCTAGATGTAAACAACAATTGTAGTAAAGCAGGCCATCCAGAATAACGCACAAATATTCTATTTCAAGCCAAAACTCTCGTCCTTTTTGGTCGCTTGACTTTCATCACAAACACCCATGAAAAGTTCAGACTATATAAAAAGTTGCAACTTTATGTTTTTTTGTATAAATCGGGCTCAATTCTACAAGATATGATTTCAGGAAATACTATAGCAATTACCGGGGGGATGCTCCACACACTGAGTGCCAAAACAACCCATGGATTGATCAGGGGCAGTAGCCGGTTTAAACTTGTTGGTGTTGTCGACCACCTCAACGCCGGAAAAGATGCTGGTGAAGTGCTAGATGGGAAGCACCGCAACATCCCGGTTTTTTCTTCAATAAAAGAAACTTTAAACCCCGGTCTCGATGCAAAATATGCCCTACTGGGCATTGCCACCAAAGGCGGTGTTGTGCCTCCGGAAATAAAGGAAGTCATTGTTGAGGCGATAAAAAACGGGTTGTCCATCATCAATGGGTTACACCAGCATATTTCTACCATGCCCGACCTGATAGCACTGGCAAAAAAACACCATGTAGAGCTTATCGACGTACGAAAGCCCAAACCCTTTGGGGAGGCGCGGTTTTGGAACGGGGATATAGTGAAAGTGAAATGTCCAAAAATTGCCGTACTGGGCACTGACTGTGCTTTAGGCAAACGGACTACCACTTTTCTTATGACTGAAGCCCTGAAAGCGGCCGGACATCGCGCTGAAATGATCTACACCGGACAGACCGGTTGGATGCAGGGCAGTAAATACGGATTTATTTTCGATGCTACACTCAATGATTTTGTCTCAGGCGAAATTGAAGGTGCTGTTGTTTCGTGCTGGGAAAATGAAAAACCTGACATTATGATTCTTGAAGGACAATCGAGTTTGCGTAATCCTTCCGGCCCGTGTGGCTCTGAGTTTATCATAAGTGCAAGACTGGATGGGGTAATATTACAACACCATCCTGTGCGCAAGCACTACAAAGATATGGAATATTACCCCGATCAGGTGGCTACACCTCAACAGGAAATAGCGCTAATCCGAATGCTGGGGGCACCCACACTGGCCGTGACGGTGAATACCAGCAAAATGACGACGGAGGAGGCCAGGAAGTATCAACAGGAAATGGAAGCAGAACTGGGCATTCCGGTAGTCCTTCCCCTGGAAGATGGCCCTGACCGGTTGGTGGAAATATGTGAAAAATTAATAAATACATAAAATACTCCGTAGCAGGGTTCCGAAATATCAAATAGAATTTGCTACGCAAATGTTGTTTTTTTTCGATCCTGAGGGTCGGATAATTAAACCACTTTCTGATTAAAAAACCCAAACAATGAAAATAGTCAAAGTAAGGTCATGGCTGCAAGACCTGGACAACAAACGCCCATACACCATCGCATTTAAAACGGTTTCGCAGGTGAGAAATGCTTTCGTAGAAATAGAACTGGAAAATGGGATCATCGGGCTTGGTTCAGGCAATCCCAGCCAGTATGTGGTCGGAGAATCGCTTGACGAATGTATCGCACGTCTTCAACCGGAAAACCTCGAATTTCTCATCGGAAAAGATATCCGTGAAATTCAGTCCCTGCTTTGGAGGGTATTTAACCGTACCCCGGATAATCCGGCCGCCCGTGCTGCACTGGATATTGCATTGCACGATGCTTATGGTCAACACCTGGGCATACCGGTATGGAAATACCTGGGTCGTTGCGTAAAGCCGCTGGCCACCTCAGTGACTATCGGAATAAAAAATGTAGCGGAAACGGTAGCAGAGACGGAAGAATACTATGGGGAAGGCTTCCGGGTAATAAAAGTAAAACTAGGCCTTGATGTGGAAGAAGACATCGAACGGATGGCCAAAATGCGGGAACGTTATGGTGATGAGATCATCATCCGCATCGATGCCAACCAGGGTTATGACCTCAACACCACCATTGATTTTTTCAATCGAACAAAAAAATACAATATTGAACTGATCGAGCAACCCATTGCTGCCAAAGCAGTAGATGAAATGAAAAGTTTGCCAGCAGAAATCAGAGAAAAAATAGCCGCAGATGAATCTATTATCTCCGCAAAAGACGCCATTAGGCTATTAGATGGCACACGTGCCTGTGAGATCTTCAACATCAAGCTCATGAAATGCGGGGGCATCTTCCAAGGTCAGCGCATTGCTTCCATAGCCCGGGCAGCTGATATCGACCTGATGTGGGGCTGCAACGACGAAAGTGCCGTGAGCATCACCGCAGCGCTTAACGTGGCCTACAGTTTCCCCAATACCAAATATATCGATCTGGACGGTAGCCTTGACCTCGCCAAAGATGTGGTAAAAGGAGGATTCACCATAAAAAATGGCTACATGGAGCCGTCAGACAAACCCGGGTTTGGTTTTGAGCGAATAGACTGAAGTTTTTCCAATAATGCAACCGGCACTTTTGCCACTTTGCGTTCAGCATAGTTGAAAAACACAATACCTGTTTTGGCCCGGGCCACTTCTTTACCCGTCTGTTTGTTACGGAACAGGTAAAACATGTCAAAACCATATTTGTTGTGTTCGTCAACAGCGATACTTACCTGAAGGACATCACCGTAAAAGGCCTCTGATTTATAAACGACCACAGCATCGGCTATTACAATGCCCAGTCCATCTTCAAAGTCGAGCTCGTCTTTATACCCCAGGGAAATAAAAAACCGCAACCGGGCTTCATGGGCCTTGCTCAGCACGGTATCATTGCCCATGTGGTTGCCGTAGTTAATATCTGTAACCAATACGGGAATTTCTGTTTTAAAGATATAATCTGAAGGTAGATTGAGTTTTATACGGGCCATGGGGTAAAAGTAGTAATAAGATATGAGATGGGAGATATGAGATGGGAGATATGAGATGGGAGATGGGAGATGGGAGATGGGAGGTGGGAAGTAGAGAAGTAGAGAGGTAGAGAGGTAAAGAGGTAGAGAGGTAGAGAGGTGCCTCCGGTTCGGGCCTTATAAATCCAAGGCACAATTT
>JAOUKJ010000317.1 GCA_029882675.1 Cyclobacteriaceae bacterium | reverse complement strand
CGGAATGTCTGATTTCTTAAAGTCTTTGCTGTTTCGGGTGATCAGGAAATTACAATCTTTACTTAATGCACAATAATACTGAAGGGAATCCTCGAAATCAGTAAATTTTGATGATAATCCTTTTTCAATGACGGTATCTGTCAGGTCTGATGTTTCTGCCAGGATCTTGAATTTACGTATTTTCTCTTTCACCAATTCTTTACTTTCAAATCTTGCCAGGATGTAATAGGCCGTTGAATAGGTCAGTGCCGATACGATTAACCGGACAACTCCTTTGTCAGCCAATGTTGCAATTTTTGCGATGGGAACATAAAAAGGATCCCTTTCACCCAATAAATCGAGCACTACATTCGTATCCAGAAACAGCCTGTCTTTCATTGGTATTTTTCAGCCAGGGCCTTTCCCAGTTCTTTTTTATAATCGAAGTCGGCAGGGAGCTTTACTCCAGTACTCATGCTTTTGACAAAGGGTGAAATTTCTAAATCATCTTCCTGTTGGGATTTTCCTTTATCCACCAATGTTTTCAGATACGACTCCACCAATCGGGAAATGCTCTTTTTTTGCGACGAAGCATATTCTTTGGCTTTTTCAATAACTTGTTTGTCCAGTTTTAAAGTCAATTTTGCGTCCATAATTGATGTAAGAATGTACGTACAAAAATACATAAAAAATACGTATATTTCAAATACTGTTTAAATGGAGTATAAAATATGAGTGACGTTTTAGTTGATATCCTGGAACAAATGAAGATACTTTCCATACGGAATAAGCCGTAAAGTGGAAGAAAAACAAGAATTGCCTATGAGGCCGTCGATGTGCCTGATTAGGACTGCCCGGAAGGCATTATGGCACAAATGACCGGGGACAAGCTGAAGGAACATACGCCACAGGAAAAATCCTTTTTACTGGTCGTTGGTTTTTATAAGCCCCATCTGCCTTTTGCGGCCCCTAAAAAATAATAGGCCTCAACAATACGGGTGTATTATTAAGCAATTTTGATATTTGTATCCAATAGCTCAACATTAAAAACTGACCCTGGCTTGCAGGGCCCTGAATACTCGTAAAATGGTCTCAATAGTAACATTTTTTGCGCTTCTTTCAATTCTTGAAGCGACCAAAGTATAGGCAAAGGTGGAACAGCCCTATAAGACCAGTAATAACAAAAATATATCGGATTGTTCATCTTCTGCCTTTCACCATGTGACAACCAGGAATAGACCAGGCAAACCGGATGTCCTCTTCATCGCCATCGACGTTTCTCCTGAGCTGGGTGGTTATTAAAGTCTTGTGGTATAGAATGTTCTCTTGTATTAGTCATTGATGTGCAAAAAAAAATGTGAATTATATTTTGATACATTTAAAGTTAGTAATATTTTACACGATTAATTTACTTAAACACAAAGCAATATGCGTATGAAAAGAGCATTTATCTTACTGTCCATTTTTATGGTGTTCTTTGTATTTGTTAAAGCACAGGCCCAAACGAAACAGGTACAGGGAAACATAAAAGATGAGAATGGAGAAGGGCTCCCCGGGGTATCAGTTTATCTGAAGGGGACCACTACCGGTTCTGTATCCGATGTCAACGGAGATTATAATGTTGAAGTGCCGGATAACACTGATGTCCTTGTGTTTTCCTATATAGGGTATAAAACAAGAGAAGTCAGTATTGGCCAACAAACACAAATTGACCTTGCTATGGAGCCGGATTTGAAGACGCTGTCGGAGGTTATCGTGGTAGGCTATGGGTCTATGAAAAAAAGCGACATTACGGGTGCAGTGGCTTCTGTCACAGGAGAAAGTTTATCGGAGACGCCGGCAACGAATTTTATCGAACAGGCACAGGGTCGCCTGGCAGGTGTTGATATTGTCAGGTCAAACGGAGCCCCTGGTGCAGGCAGTCAGATCAGAATTAGGGGTAATAGGTCAATTACAGCCAGTAACGAACCTTTATTCGTAATTGACGGAATTCCCACGACACAGGGGTTGGATGACTTCAATCCGAATGATATTGAATCGATGGAAGTGTTGAAAGATGCCAGTGCTGTAGCTATTTATGGTTCCCGGGGGGCTAATGGGGTAATTTTGATCACTACAAAAAAGGGGATAAAAGGAAAGCCAGTGGTCAATTACAATAGTTATTACGGCACAAAAAAGGCCGTTGAAAATATTGATTTGATGAATGGAACCCAGTATGCTGAGTTTGTACGTGTAGCCAATGGATTGGCAAAAGACGATACAAGTCTTGATGTGCAGGCCATGGGTGCAGAGCTGGTAGATAACCTCAACAATGGTATTTATACCGATTGGCTGGACGAGGTTCTTTCCCCAGGATCGCAAACCGAACATCAGCTGTCTGTGAGTGGTGCCAACGACCAGATCAATTACTATCTTTCCGGAGGATACTATGATGAAATGGGTGTGATAAAGAAGAGTGATTTCGAACGCTTTTCAGTCAAAGCCAATTTTGATATCAAAGTGAGTGAAAAATTAAAAGTGGGCATTAGTTCAACGATTTCTACTGATTTAAGAAACCGTATGTCCAATTCAGTGTTTGATAATGCCTTAAGGTACAATCCTCTGGCTTTGCCTTATGACGCCGACGGGAATATTATCCCTTACCCTAATCCAAACGAAGGGCTTGTTACCTCCCCTTTGTTAAATTATGCGCCGTTGCAATATGTGGACGAAACGAGAGGCTACAGGTATTTTACCAACCTGTATGGTGAGTATGCTATTCGCGAAGACCTGAAATACAGACTGAATTTTGGTTCAGATATGGCCACTTCCAAACGCGGGCAATATGATGGTGATTTGGCAGGAGGTTCTAAAAGTGGGGAGATTAGAAGCAATAACAGCTTTGCCTATACCCTGGAACATATTCTCACCTTTGACAAGCAATTCAATGATCATGGATTAAATGTGGTGGGCTTGTTTAGTGTGCAGAACAGCAAATCAGAATTTTCGGAATTAAGCGCAAGGGATATTCCCATAGCCAAATCAACATTCAATGACCTGGGCAGTGCGGGCACAATTACAGGTATTAACAGTGGTTTTTCAGAATGGGGATTATTGTCCTATATGGGAAGGGTAAATTACCAGTACAAAGGGAAATACTTGCTTACGGCCTCAGGGAGGGCCGATGGCTCATCGAGATTGGCAGAGGGCAATAAATGGTCCTTCTTTCCTGCTGCTTCGGTAGGATGGATTATTTCAGCAGAAAATTTCATGGAATCAGCGCCATTTTCCTTTTTGAAAATGAGAATGGGTTATGGTGAAGTTGGAAATACTTCCATTTCTCCGTACCAGACCCTTGGCGGATTAGAAAGATCCATATATGCTTTTGGTAGTGCCGGGGCATTTGGCTATGGAAACGCGCTGATCCCCAATCCGGATTTAAGATGGGAAACGTCTAAAAGCCTTAATCTTGGAGTTGATTTTGGTTTTATGGATGACCGGGTTACGGGTACCCTGGAACTTTACAGTACAAAAACTACCGACTTACTGCTGGAGCGTTACCTGCCCATCACATCAGGGTATGCTTCCATTCTTCAGAACATTGGATCAACAAGCAATAAAGGTATAGAACTTACTGTTTCCACAGTGGTGCTGGAAAATAAGGATGGTTTGAATTGGGATGTAGAACTGAATGTGTTCTCAAATAAAGAAGAAATTGTTGAACTGTTCAACGGGCAGGCCGATGACGTAGGAAACAGGTGGTTTATAGGTGAACCAATCAATGTTTTTTATGATTATCAGTTTGACGGAATATGGCAGACTTCTGAACAGGATGCCGCAACCGCAAATAACCAGAGGCCAGGAGATATACGGATTGCAGATGTAAATGGACGTGACGCAAACGGTGAGTTGACCAAACAGGCCGATGGGAGTATAAATGTGGATGACCGGACTGTCCTGGGTTCTACTGTCCCCAAGTGGAGTGGTGGATTGAATAACCGGTTTAGCTATAAGGCCTTTGACTTGTCTGTGATGATTTATACTCGTCAGGGACATATGATTAACAGTGGATATCATAACCTGGGAGGCAATGCCTGGGAAGGAAGACATTCAGCACTCAATTTTGACTACTGGACACCAACAAACCCTAATAACGAAATACCCATGCCTAGAGCCGGCGGACAACCGCTATATGCCAGTGCCTTGCGCTTTCATGATGCTTCTTTTGTGAAAATAAAAAACATCACTTTGGGGTACAATGTGGATGATAACCTGGTGTCAAAATTGAAAATAAACGCATTGAGACTCTATGTGGCAGCCTCCAATCCTTTTATTTTCTCGCCATTTGATGTGGTCGATCCTGAAACATCGAATGGGGTTGTGGGAGGAAACAGCCCTTTGGCAACGAAAACATTCCTTCTTGGTGCAAAGGTTAAATTTTAAATCTAAACAGAAACAACGTGAAATATATATTAAAAGTATCAATGATGGTATATGGGCTATTGGTTTTTAGCTCGTGTAATGATATGTTGGTAGAAGAACCGGTGAGTCTTGCAACAGCATCCGGTCATTATTCTACTGCAGAAGGGATACAGGATGGCTTGAGGGCCTGTTATTCGCCCTTAAGGCAGTTTTATGGCAGGGAGCAGGCCATGTTCCTGACAGTGCCTGGTACAGATATTTATACCAATGGTTTTGGCGGGGATAAAAACAACCCCTCAATCAACAATTATGACGAAAACTTTTTGGGTACGCACAATTACCTTGAGCACATTTGGGAAGAGTTTTATATTGGAATAAACCAGTGTAATACTATTGTAGACAGAGCACCGGAGGTTGCCGATATGGGCGAAAATGAAAAAACTCAAGTAATGGGTGAGGCCCGTTTCCTTAGGGCTATGTTTTATTTTCACCTCGTTCAGCAATTTGGTGATATCCATTTTACACTGAAGGAAACACAGGGCGTGGAAACAGAAGCTGTAAGAACCCCGGTAGCAACTATTTACGACCAGGGAATAGTCCCGGACTTGGTTTATGCCGTAGCCAACCTTCCTGCACCTGACCAAATCACTGAATATGGTCGTGTATCAAAAGCTGCCGCAGAGGCGCTGCTGGCAAGAGTATATCTTACATTAGGCAAATGGGCTGAAGCAGAACAATTGGCCAACAGTGTGATCGATAATTATAATTATTCACTGGTCGATAACTTTATTGATATTTGGGATATCAACAATGATGTAAATGAAGAAATCATCTGGTCGGTGCAATACACCGATGATCCGTTGACAAATGGCCCGGGAAATAGTTTGCACTTGTATTTTCTGTTCGATTATACCAAAAATCCGGCTATGAAAAGAGACGTTGAAAACGGAAG
>JAOUKJ010000316.1 GCA_029882675.1 Cyclobacteriaceae bacterium | reverse complement strand
TGAAGGAGGAGTTGGAAAGGGTAGGGGTTAGCTGTTAGCTGTTAGCAGTTAGCAGTTAGCAGTTAGCACTACTTTGTCATGTTAAAATTTACCTTTATAAATGGGGTTCTATTTCCTCAGGCTTTAGCCTGTGGAAAATCTTTGACATACATTAAACTGGCTTTAGCCGAAAGTGAAATGCCCTTTTGTTGGGCTAAAGCCCATTATTTTTGTACCAACTGTTTCCACAGTCTAAAGCCTGTGGAAACTTAATGCCACTTTTTTAATGTAGTGACATAACTTGACAAAGTAGGATTAGCAGTTAGCCTTGGCATCGTACATTGGTTAATACATAAAATAAAACCTGGGATTTACAACGTTGTTGGGATCCCATCCGGGATTTCTATTCCAGTTCACGTCCTGCTTTTCTTCTTCCACGACTGCGGAACTTTCACGGTTTCTCGGTCTGTCCTTTTCTAAAAGACAGGCAAAAGTTTCGTTCCATTCGTTGCTAATTACAAGATAATTCTATAAAAAGTTGACCTTTACCTGGCTGCGTGATACAATCGGGCAGGATGGTCCGATCCGATGGTTCGGATTCACCTGTTTTCAACTAAATTTAAAAGAGTCGGGACAGGCCTGCCTGCCGTAGTAAAACGAAGGCAGGGTGAGGTTATTTGCGGTAAGTGCTGAAGGATCCCCACCTAAACAAAACACCAATTCACTCTGTATTGGTGTTTTTTTTCTATTAAGCGATAGTTTTTTTATTGAATTGGTGTGAGAGCAACACCTGACAGATAGTTTTTCCCTTATAAAAATTTTGAATCACGGATTATACAGATTTAATGATATTACTGATGTCACTAATCCCAAAATACGTGTCATCCCGTAATCCATTTAATCTGTGATCCGACTGACTCGGAATTGATGACCTTGATCGAGGTTAAGCCATACCTTCTCGCACCCGAGACCCGAACGAGGCAGAGGGAGGTTAAGCCTCGTTTGCATCTCAAGGTTTAGGTTCCTATATTTAGATTAAGAAAATGTTCTTTGACCAAGAACTTGGATCCAGGTTGGGAAAAAAGTTCCCAAAGCACTGCTATGGCTAGGTTTTATAGTAGTATTAGCAGAAAAATATTGAAGAGTACCGTTGTGCAGTTGCGAAATGGCATTGAGGGTATAGAGTTTGAAGTTTATTTTTTGCAATAACCAAGAGTTTAATAGCAAAAGCAACAATCTTTTCACGAGTAGCCACTTTTTGAAGGAACAACTTTTGGTGATACCTGTAAAGCACCTAAAATGAAAGGAGGGACAATCTTAAAACAAAAACAATGTTACTTCTGAAATTGAATTTAAGGGCAATTAATTGATTTAATGAGTCAATATTTTAAAATATATTTTTTTACATTAATGATTATAATATCATTCTCATGTATAAACAAGGATGATGCATATAAATTTGCAAATATTTCCATAATTGATAGTGTGGATGTATTAGGTTATTCTGATAAATCTGCCGATGAAATAAAAATAAGGGACTCTGTTAAATTGAATTGTATTAGGAGGAAAATTAATGATTCTGCAATTCAGGATTTAGCTGGAGAAAGACTTTTAACACAAAAAAGTCATATACTGATTGTGTATTCAAATAATATTAGTTACAAGTATTATTTGGTAGAAACAATTAACTACGGGTATGTAATAACATTAATGTCAAAAGGTACCAGTGGTTGGTATATTGGAGAACTTGTTTGTAATGGAATTGAAAAGTGCATAGATTTTCCTAAATCAGGAGAAAATTGAATTGGTTCAGTTTTATTTAAAATAGGGGTTTCTTGAATACGATGAGTTCAAGCTTTGCTGTTCGCTAATTCTGGAAAAAGCTGACTATTACCAGGCTGGGTGATGCAGTAAGGCAGGATGTCCTGAAGTCAAGTAAACTTTAAAAGATAGGGGCAGGGTGAGATTATTTATTTTAAGTGCCGAGGGCCGCAACCCAGACAAAGCACCAATACTTCCTGTAGTGGCTCTTTTTTCTATAACTGCCGGTAAAGTAAGTTTTTAGTACATGTGGAATTTTGGCAAACTTTAGATAAATTTGTATAAACTATACAAGATATGATGTCTGATACTCAACGAAAACAGCAAATCTTAAGGCGTATTGATCGTATGTCAAAGGAAAAACTTATTGAGTTGGACAAGTATTTATCCGGACTTGAAAAAGTCAGTCCTGATAAAGCCAGGACATTGTCTTTTGCAGGTGCCTGGGAGGATATCGATGACTCCGTTTACAAAGACCTCACAGACAACCTTATAAGCAACCGTAAAAAAAACAGAAACCGCATGGATGGATAGGGCCCTTATAGATACTGACATACTTTCTTATTACTTTAAAGGAAATGAAATCGTAAAAAGTAATTTTGAAAAATATCTGGAATATTATGAAGTTATTGAGATAAGTGTGGTCACATACTATGAGGTAACAGGTGGTTTACTGGCCAATAACGCTTTGAAGCAATTGGCTGTTTTTGAGGGTTTTCTTTTTGACAACGCTGTTGTTCCAATGACTGACAGTTCTGCCAGGATTGCTGCTGAACTATATGCAGAATTGAGACAAAGCGGAAAGCCTGTAGATGATATTGACTTATTGATAGCAGGTATCGCAATAGACAATAATATGAGATTGGTAACAAACAATGAAAGTCATTTTAAACGCGTTCCCGGACTGGTTATTGAGAACTGGTCAAAGAGAGGCCCATATACAGAAAAATGATTACCAGTGCTAATCCCACGAACAGTACAACTTCTTTTTTGACTTGGTCATTTTCCTTAACCCGGATAATTCATTAGCTTTCTATTACAAGCCAAAATACCTGCAAATACGGTCATTTTATTGGTTTCGGTACTCACCGTAGCTGGGCTACGCCTCTGTGCCGATAACCATCGAAAATAACCGCCTTTATTGGTCTTTTGACTTTCATAACAAAACCCCATGAATTATCCGGGTTAATTCATGGAATTGTTAGGGAAGCAAGTCGCTCTTGGTTTATGACACATAATTCCTTATTCTTGGTTAATAAAAATAACATTGCCATGAAACTTCGCTTGTTTTTTCTTCTCGTATGGTTTGCATGTATGGGGTCGATATCCCGGGCTGATGATGTCGTTGAGGCCGGAGAGTTGATCGCCGAGCCGCCTACCCTTCACAACCTGGGGTTTGAATGGAAAATTACCGGCGATGACAACCGCAATGCCACAGTGGCCGTGCGTTTCCGAGAGGAGGGTAGTGACCAATGGCAGGAGGCCCAGCCGATGTTGCGCATTGGCGATGAAAAGGTATGGAGGGCGACAGAATACCTGGAATACCACACGCCCCGGATGTTTGCCGGGAGTATCTTTGGCCTGGAGGCCGGCAAGCGCTATGAATGCCGCTTTGAAATGAATGACCCCGACGGAGTAAAAGGGGAGGCCGTCCGCACCATGGTGGTGGAGACACGGGTAGTCCCACAACCCTACAAAGACGGCCCGGTACTCCATGTCTATCCGCCAAACCATGATGGCCCCAGAGAAGAACCCTCATTTACCGGACTGCTGGAGGCCTACTACGGCCCCGGGAAGGGCGATTGGGATGTCGTTCGACGCAGACCTGTGCAACCGGGTACTACCATCCTGGTGCATGCCGGACTGTATAAGGCCGACAGGAGGGACTATGTAAATCCGCACCAGATACCGTTTTTCGGGTCTTATGTGCTGACCCTTGACGGTACCGCTGAAAAACCCATCACCATCAAGGCCGCCGGTGACGGGGAGGTGATCTTTGACGGAGACAATGCCTTCAAACTGTTTGACGTGATGGCCGCAGACCACCATATCTTTGAAGGGATAACGGTAAGAAACACGGAGGTGGCCTTTTATGCCGGGGTGAAAGACGTGCTGGGTTGCTCCAACCTCACAGTAAGAAACTGCCGGATAGAAGACGTAGGTATTGGTATCCATAACGAATGGGCCGGGTCGAAAAATTTTTATATCGCCGACAATGTGATGATCGGGCGCGACGACCATCACCGCCTCAACGGGTGGAGCAATATGAAGACCTATGGGGCCAGCCCGGTCAATAGCTACTATGGCGTAAAAGTATATGGACAGGGGCATGTGGTTTGCCACAACAGGATCTCTTATTTCCATGATGGGGTGTGTGTGAGTACGTACGGGATACCGGAGGAAGAACAGGACCGAAAATGCGTTTCCATTGATATCTACAACAACGACATCTTTCTGGTAGTGGATGATTTCATCGAGGCCGATGGTGGTGTACACAATATCCGGGTCATGAACAACCGGGGGTTTAACGCCGCCCACCGGGGCCTGAGCGCCCAGCCCATATTTGGCGGCCCGGTCTATTTTATCGGCAACCTGGTTTATCATGTGCCGTTTGGCGGGGCCATTAAGACCGGAGGCGCCAATCCGGCAGGTGTATTGGTATATCACAATACATTTATCGCGGAGAACACCGATGGGGGGATGTCCAACGTCCATTACCGCAACAACCTCTTTTTTGGTACCGACCATGCCCGGCGGCCCCTTTTCCGCATGATGACCTACACCCGCTACAGCACCTCCGACTACAACGGGTACCGGCCCAATAATAACGACGTGTCGCCGTTTGAGTGGACCGCCCCTGAAAACGGGCTGCGGGAATATGACCAACTACCACCATTAAAGAAATTCAAAGACCTGGCGGCCTTTCGCAAGGGGACAGGTTTGGAGCAGCATGGTGTACTGGTTGATACGGACATTTTCATGCGGATGACACTGCCCGACCCGACAAAACCACATGCGGTGTATCTGCCGGAACAGGTGGACTTCAGACTCAGGGCCAAATCAGGTGCTATCGATAAGGGCGTTCGCTTGCCCAATATCAATGATCGTTTCACTGGCAAGGCCCCTGACCTGGGTGCGCTGGAATACGGGGGGGAGGGGCAGGTTTATGGGCCAAGGGATTAACTGTGCCAGACCCTGTGTGGTTATTTCTCCCAATGAAATGAACAAATACCTGCGTACTTTGGTGATTGCACCTATGATAACCGGTGCCAGGCAGTACCCCACCCGTGTGCCGGTATTTCATGATAATAAAAAAGGCCAGGTCGCACTAGACCAGGTCAGGACCATCGACAAACAGCGGGTGGTGAAAGTATTGGATGTGCTTACCCGTACTGAAATCCTGAAAATTAAAGCCGTGATGAAGGAAACATACGTCGATTGATGATCTGTGCTTCTTCATGGGTCTTGGTTCTTGGCCCAAGGTGTCGGGCCTTGATTCTTTCCCCTTGGCATAAATGCACTATCTTTATACCCAAAAACCAAACAGTATGAAACTTTTATTAA
>JAOUKJ010000315.1 GCA_029882675.1 Cyclobacteriaceae bacterium | reverse complement strand
GAAGGCAACTTGCCTCGCATAGCAATTGACGAACAGAGAATTTACTGACGTCTCGTGAGGTGGCTTGAAATTTTTTTGAATATATTTTCAGATAAAATCAGTGTTGGAACTTTAAAATATTCCCTATAAAGGCAGAGAATAAACTTTATGGTTTTACCTTTAATATTTGTCTAAAAAAGACCGGAGATTTAATGGTAAAATAGGTCAAATATTAGTAATATTACCTCGATTTTTTTTACTGGCTATTACACTGAAACTGATGAAAACTGCTTCCCTTGAAATTCCATTTGGTTCCCCTGTTAAAAGAGAAGAAAAGCCTGTCAAAAAGGCGATGGTCTCTCCAAAAATTGAGAAGAAGGCAACTGCTGTTGCAACAAAGTTTCCAGCACCTAAACCGGTAGACAAAGACTATGCGCTACAGGAGTGTATTCGGTATTTTCAAGGGGATGAGTTAGCTGCCAATGTCTGGTTAAGTAAATATGCCCTGCGCGATACTTCCGGCAATGTATATGAGACGACACCCGATGATATGCATCGGAGGCTGAGTCGGGAAATAGCCCGGATAGAAAGCAATTATGTAAATCCCCTGACTGAAGAAGAGATCTTTGATGTGCTTAAAAACTTCAGGTATATCATCCCCCAGGGTGGCCCGATGACAGGCATTGGTAATAATTTTCAATATGCCTCCTTGTCCAATTGCTTTGTGATCGGTTTTGAAGGAAATGCCGATTCCTACGGTGGGGTAATGAAGGTAGATGAAGAGCAGGTTCAGTTGATGAAACGCCGTGGGGGGGTAGGGCATGACCTGTCTGCGATACGTCCTTCCGGGGCAGCCGTGAAAAACAGCGCCCTGTCAGCCACAGGTATTGTGCCCTTTATGGAGCGTTATTCCAATTCTACCCGCGAAGTGGCCCAGGGTGGAAGGCGTGGAGCGCTTATGCTGAGCCTCTCTGTAAAACATCCTGAAGTTGAGCAATTTATTGAAGCAAAACAAGATACCTCGCGTATAACCGGGGCAAATGTCTCGATACGTATTACTGATGATTTTATGAAGGCGGTGGCCGCCAACGAGGTGTTTAAACTACAGTTTCCCGTAGATGCCGCAGAGCCTAAAGTGTCAACAACAAAAGATGCCCGCGAAATTTGGGAGAAAATTGTGCATAATGCCTGGCGCTCGGCAGAACCTGGCATTTTGTTTTGGGACACCATCATCAATGAATCCGTGGCCGATAGCTATGCCAGTGAGGGCTTTAAAACTGTATCGACCAATCCTTGTGGAGAAATACCGCTTTGTCCTTATGACAGCTGCCGGTTGCTGGCTATAAACTTGTACAGTTACGTTGATAATCCATTCAGTGAACAGGCCACTTTCAACTTTTTTAAATTTAAGAAACACGTACGGATGGCCCAACGTATCATGGACGATATCGTTGATCTTGAAGTAGAAAAAATTGAGGGAATCCTCGATAAGATAGAAAAAGACCCGGAACCCTATGAGCTCAAACGCACGGAGTTTAAGCTCTGGCAAAAAATAAAAGAGAAATGTATTAAAGGCCGGCGCATGGGAATTGGCATCACTGCTGAAGGTGACATGCTTGCTGCCCTGGGTCTGAGGTATGGCAGCGAAGAGGCCATTGAGCGGGCCGTCGAAATCCATAAGACACTGGCTCTCGAAGCCTATGGCAACAGCGTAACGCTGGCAAAAGAAAGAGGCGCATTCCCCCTCTACGATCCGGTAAAAGAAGAAAGGAGCGGATTTATAAACAGAATAAAAGAGGAATCTCCGGATTTATATGCGGAGATGCAAAAATATGGAAGACGGAATATCTCCCTGCTCACGATTGCCCCAACAGGTACCACCAGCCTGATGTCACAGACGACCAGTGGCATTGAACCCGTTTTTAGGGTTAGCTATAAGCGCCGTCGAAAAATAAACCCCGAAGATAAAAATTTGAAAGCTGCTTTTGTTGATAAATCAGGTGATGCTTGGGAAGAATTCAGGGTGTTCCATAAACATTTTGTCACCTGGCTTGAAATGAATGGATACGATGTAGAGCAGGTAAAGAATATGGAAGAGGATGAGCTTGAGAAAATAGTCCAGGCTTCACCATATTTTAATGCCACAGCCAATGATGTGGATTGGGTAAGCAAGGTGAAGATGCAAGGAGCCATTCAGAAATGGGTAGATCACAGCATTAGCGTGACGGTAAACCTGCCTGAAGATGTAAATGAAGAGCTCATTGGCGAAATATACATGAATGCCTGGAAGAGCGGATGCAAAGGAATCACTGTTTACCGGGAAGGATCACGCGATGGGGTGCTCATCAGTGATTCGGCTAAAAAACCCGCAGCAAACGCAGGTTTTACCGAGTTTAAGCGACCTTCGATCCTTGAAGCTGATGTGTTGCGCTTTAATAATGAACATGAGAAATGGATAGCGGTGATCGGTAAAAAAGATGGAAATCCATACGAGATATTTACTGGAAAAGCGGAAGAAGCATTTTCTTTACCAGGCTATGTAAACTCTGCCCGAATTATTAAAATTAAAGACCAGGAAAAGAGCCGTTATGATCTGCAATACAATGACCGGGATGGCTATGAAATTACCATAGGTGGTCTGTCCAGAGCATTTGAAAAGGAATACTGGAATTATGCCAAACTGATTTCAGGAATACTGCGTCATGGTATGCCTATTGATAAGGTAGTACATGTGGTAAATAACCTGCACCTCAATGAAGAATCACTCAACACCTGGAAAAATGGTGTCGTGCGGGTTCTGTCAAAGTATATCCCCGATGGCACTCAACCACGTAACAATGTCTGTCCGGAATGTGATCAACCCGGCCTTATTTATGAAGAAGGTTGCCTGAATTGCAAAAATTGTGGCCATACTAAATGTGGGTAAATTTTCCCGCCTTTCAGTGCTCCGTCTGGAAGTACGCACTGAAATTTTATTTCTTTACCAGGGTTAATATTTGTAAATAATAGCTTTGGGGGGATTTATGAATGGTTTTTTAAATTTATTTTCTTTAACCAGTCCGCTGCTTCCTTTACTTTTTTAAACAAGGGAAAGGATTCAGGTACATGTATTTTGGCGAAAAATCAGTTTTCTGCGATATCAAATCCACTGTAGCAAAACATTTCTGATTTATTTCCGTCAGCAATAAAACTATTTGAAAGGAATTGGAGTATAAAAGCAGGCTATGGGATGCATATATTAAGCCAGGTCAGCCCAGCAATAAATTTCTGAAAAATAAAGATATTATCAAACATGCTTAAAGTATTGAAAATGACAGGTATTGTACTTTCTATTATTCTCTTTTTGGGTTTCCTTTCTACTATAATTTTCATTAAGGTAAGTCCCCAGTTTGGAGGTAGCCACGGTGAAGATGACAGGATGCGCTATCGTGAGTCGGGCCATTATCAGCAGGGGAAGTTCCTCAATGACATTCCTACCTCGATGGAAATGTCAGCCAAAGAAGGATTTAAAGTTGCCATGGAGTTTTTCAGGGGCGTACCTAACAGTGCGCCGGATTTTGAGTTGCCCCTGGAAAAGCGGGATCCGCTTGTATTGGCAAAAAACAATGGTAGCCCGCACCTCATCTGGTTTGGCCATTCTGCTTTTTTACTCCAGATTGACGGGAAGAATATACTTATCGATCCGATGTTGGGTGATGTGCCTTCCCCCCATCCCTGGCTGGGGAAAAGTCGTTTTAGCAAGGAGTTACCCATTGCGATAGAACAGTTGCCCCCCATCGATGCCATCATCATATCGCATGATCATTATGACCACCTGGATTATGGCTCCATCCAAAAATTAAAAGACAATACCAGTATGTTTTTCGTACCCCTGGGGGTAGGAGCACATCTGGAAGCCTGGGGAATCCCGGAAGACAAGATCAGGGAGCTGAACTGGTGGGAAGAGGCAGTACATGAAGAAATCAGGCTGGTGTTTACACCGGCCCGTCATTTTTCAGGCCGTGGACTTAACGACCGGTGGACCACCATGTGGGGGTCGTGGGTGATCCGGAGCCCTTCCAAAAATATTTACTTCAGCGGCGACAGTGGCTACGGGCCGCATTTTAAAACCATAGGGGATAAATACGGCCCGTTTGATTTTGCCATGATGGAATGTGGTCAATACAATGAACGATGGCATGCCATCCATATGATGCCGGAAGAGACGGCACAGGCTGCAGTAGATGTTCAGGCCCGGCAGATGATGCCCATCCATTGGGGAGCCTTTACGCTGGCGCTACATAGCTGGACAGACCCTGTGGAGCGGGTGACAAAAGAAGCAGAAAAGTTAAATATGCCCGTGTCCGTTCCCAGAATTGGCGAGATTATCGATTTGAATGACCTGGAATCAGTGGAAAAGGCCGGGAAATGGTGGGTGAAATGAAATGGTATTATTGCTGTGCTATTTTATGAATAAACGATTTAAGATTTAAATATGTTATCTTTGTATAATTATGGCTAAGAAAAGAGACAAAAGAAAAAAGGAAAAGGTAGCCGACCATATCTCGAAGTTAAAACCCAAGATAGTAGCCCTACTAGATAATAAACCCGGGAAAGCATATTCCCTCAAACAGATTGTAAAGCGCTTGGGTTATCACAATCGGCAAATCAACCGGGAGATACCCCTGGCTATCAACATCCTCATGAAGGAAGACAAGGTGAAAGAGCTCCCGAACGGGAGTTATGCCAGCAGCCATCAGGCCGAAGTACATAACGGTATTGTTGATCACGTCAGTTCCCGTTTTGCCTATATCCTGATGGATGAAGGCGAAGACGTTTTTGTACGTTCGGGCGATCTGAAGCATGCCATGGATCGGGATCGTGTTTCGGTTATGGTTTTTAAACAAAGGCATGGTCAAAAGCGTGAAGGAAAAGTTACTGAAATACTTGAAAGGGCTCACTCCGATATCGTCGGGCGCATTGCCATTACGCAGCGGTATGCCTTTGTGACACCTGATAATAAAAAAATACACGAAGATGTTTTTATTCGGCCCGACAACCTGAACAAGGCGACAAACAACGATAAGGTGGTTGTGCACCTTACAGAATGGCCTGCCCGCGGACGAAAGCCGGAAGGGCGCGTGATGCGTGTATTGGGACAGGCAGGGGAAAACGATGCTGAGATACACTCCATTATGGCGGAATATGGTTTGCCCTTTGAATTTCCGGAGCATGTGATGGCCGCTGCGGCAACTATCAGTGACAACATAAAACAGGAAGTAAAGAAAAGAAGGGATTTCCGGACGGTGACCACCTTTACCATCGACCCGGAAGATGCCAAAGACTTTGACGATGCCCTGTCATTCCGATTACTCGACAACGGCAACTATGAAATCGGTGTACATAT
>JAOUKJ010000314.1 GCA_029882675.1 Cyclobacteriaceae bacterium | reverse complement strand
CATCCAAAAAAGCCGATGAGTAACACACAACATCAATACGTAGAACGGGTAGTGGATCTGACCAGCCCGGAAAAGAACGTGATCTACAACATGACCACGGAAGAGGCCAGAGAAATCATCAAAACAGGCGACAGCAACAAGGTACGAACTATTGACGGACAGTTTTCCCTGTTTTCAGTTGAGGGAAAAACCATCCGCATGGCGCGTTCCATCGGACGACCCCTGAGGTATTTCATTGCCAAGCTTGCCGCCGGCCCCTGTCTGGTCATGGCCGAACGCATAGAGACTATATTCAACTACCTGAAACAAGAAGGGCTTGATGATCAGTTTCACCCCTCCTATACCCGCATGGTGCCGGCCCACTACATCACCACCATCCATTTACTAGGATGTCCCGATCCCAATCCGGTATATGAAAGGTTCTTCACCCCTGAACGCAACAAATACAAGGTAGAAGATATCGATAAAATCAGCGAATTATACATAGGCACATTGTATAATGAGATCAAGAAATGGCTACAATTACGAGCCACCAACGGGCCCATTGGCATAAGCTTCTCTTCAGGCATTGATAGCGGTTCTGTTTTTCTGCTCACTTACCATGCCCTGCGCGAACTGGGCGAAAGCCCGTCACGCCTCAAGGCATTCACCCTGGCCCTGAATGGTGAAGGCGAAGACCTGAAACAGGCCCGTGACTTTCTGGAAAAACTCAACCTGGGCTTGTTTCTGGAGCCTGTTGAGGTAACAACCAAAGACCTCGACTGGAAAAAAACCATCGGTGATGTGGAAGATTACAAGCCTTTGGACATCCAGGCAGCTACAATGAACAGGGCACTCCTTCAACAAATTCGTCAGCGCTATCCCGACTGGAAGTACCTCATCGATGGTGAAGGAGGTGACGAAAACCTGAAGGATTATCCCATAGAAGAAAATCCCGAATTAACTATACGCAGTGTACTCAATAACCTGATGTTATATCAGGAAGGCTGGGGAGTAGACTCCATCAAGCACTCACTGAGCTATTCCGGGGGATTGAGCCGTGGATACATGCGCACCTACGCACCTGCCGAAGTCCTCGGGTTTGAAGGTTTTAGCCCATATACCTTACCCAACGTCATAGAAATTGCCGAAGGCATTCCTTTCATCGAAATGACCGGGTGGGATCATGAAAAACTATATAACCTGAAAGGACAAATCGTGGCGATGGGTGTAAAGGCCATTACAGGAATGGACATGCCTGTTTATCCCAAGCGACGCTTTCAGCACGGCGCAGGCGACAGGGAATTTGCCGAATCGTTCTTTCCTAAAACTGACAGGGAATATCGCAGGGCCTTCCAGCAGGTTTTTGAATAAGCAGAAAGAATACCAGATAAGTGACCAGTGGGTCTTGTCCCTGCGGGGTAAGAAAAATCCTGTATCGGATCTTAAGCCCTATGCTTTTACAGTAGAGAAAGAAAGAACGGCCACTGGCAAAATTGAAGACGTGGCCACGCTCTTTCTTACAAACAGGGAATGCCCTTTCCGTTGCCTGATGTGCGATTTATGGAAAAATACCACAGACCAGCCCGTAGCTGAGGGTGCCATTCCCAAACAAATAGCACTGGCACTGGAACAACTGCCCTCAACAAAACATATCAAACTATATAATAGCGGCAGTTTTTTTGACCGCAAAGCCATCCCGCCAGCAGATTATACGGCAATCGCTGACCTCATGAACCAACGGGAATTTGAAACCATCATCATCGAATCACACCCGGCCTTTATCAATGATGAGGCCTTAAAATTCCGGGACATGCTCAAAGGCCGGTTGGAAATCGCCATTGGACTGGAAACGGCCCACCCGGAAGTGCTGAAAAAGTTAAATAAAAAAATGGACCTCTGCGATTTTGAACAGGCCGTCAACCTGTTAAAAATAAACAAAATCGCTGTCAGGGCTTTTATTCTTTTACGCCCACCCTACTTATCAGAGGAAGAGGGCCTGACCTGGGCCAAACGCAGCCTGGACTTCGCCTTTAGCGTCGGGGTGGAATGTTGTGTCGTCATTCCTACCCGTGCAGGAAACGGGGCGGTGGACTATCTTCAACACCGGGGCGATTTTACCCCACCTTCTGTAAGATCGCTGGAAGCTGTCCTGAAATACGGCATTCTTGAACAAAAAGGCCGCATTTTTGCTGATTTATGGGACCTGGAAATATTTTCCTCCTGTGAAAAGTGCTTCCCCTACAGAAAAGAACGATTAAATATGATGAACCTCCATCAGAAATATTTCCCTCCAGTACGTTGCAACTGCACAGAAAAATAATCCCCTATATGTGACAAAAGTCATAGGCCGGTAACTCTACTTATTTCTATCTTGCGCGAAATCTGTTTACACCTTTCATAAACCAGTGAACCCACGTAAACATTTATTTTATCGCAGGGACAGAACAAAAAATTAAAAGGGTAAAAATATGTCTACACAAAATTTCAAACACCCCAAAGCGAAGGAATGGGAACATGTCCTCCTTCTTTTCGTTTCCGGACTGTTGCTATTTGAAACAATTACCGGACTTTCTATCTACTTCTTGCCATTTAACATCTCCAATCAGATCATGGTATTATTGCATACCATCATTGGTTTGGTTTTTATTATTCCTTTTGCCTGGTATCAGGTAAGACACTGGCTCATCTATCGGTCAAGAGCCATGAATCATTATAAACTGACCGGTTATGTGCTTATGGTCATAAGTATTGTATTGGTTGTAAGCGGTGTGATACTGACCTACCAGGCAGCGATGTCTACTAACATAAGCCGCGCATGGGATCTCGTCCATGTAATTGGCACTTTCACACTGATTGCTTTTTCAGGAGCGCATATTATCCTGATTATCATTCGTGATTTTAAGGCAAAGCAGCTTGAGGTTCTTCAACAGGTGAGAAAAGCTGAGTTAAAATACACCTTTAGCACAATTATCGTCAGCATAGTGCTTTTCGCATTCGTAGGATTATGGATTTACGGTTACCAACCCGTAAAACTCAATAACAAATTTCCTGAGGAATACAGTTATGTATATGGCGATGACCGGCCCTTTGCGCCCAGTCTGGCTACGACGTCCAATGGCGGGGCTTATGATCCCATTACCATGGGAGGATCAGAGGGCTGCGGCACCACGGGCTGTCATGAAGAAATATATGAGGAATGGCAGGTGAGTGCACACCGGTATGCAGCCATGGATGTCGGGTTTCAGAAGGTACAGGCGGTCATGGGAGAACAAAATGGCCCGGAGTCTACCCGATATTGCGGGGGTTGCCACGATCCCATCTCCCTTTTCTCCGGCAACAAAACCATCTACACAACCGAAGACGACCTCACCAACATCCAGGGTTATCAGGAAGGCATTTCCTGCATAGCCTGTCATGCCATCGAAAAAACAGATGTAAAGGGCAACGCAAATTATGTCATCAACCAGCCCAACAGGTATATGTACGAACTCCATGAGGGGAAGGCTGCCAAGTTCATCAGCGATTTTCTGATCCGTTCTTATCCGGAATACCATGTGCAAAGCCTGCAACACAAGATGTTCAAAAGTCCTGAATTTTGTGCGGCCTGTCATAAGCAATTTATCGACGAAGAGGTGAATAATGTGGGCTGGGTGCAACTGCAAAACCAATATGACAACTGGCGAAAAAGCAAATGGAACCACCCCGGAGACCCGGAAAAGACCATTGAATGCCGTGAATGTCACATGCCACTGGTTGAATCCGATGAGCCCGCCAGTGGAGATGATCTGGATTACAACCGCACCCCTGATGATGGCAAACACCGCAGCCACCGGTTCCTGGCCGCCAATCAGTTCATGCCCCTGGCTTTGAAATTACCCGGCGCGGAAAAACAAGTAGAGCTCACTGAACAATGGTTGCAGGGAAAATTCAAAATTCCTGAAATTGCAGATAAATGGGAAGCCGGCCCTGCCGTACCTGTTGAACTGGTCGTTCCCGAAATGGTATCTCCGGGAGAAGAGATAAAGATAGAAGCAATCGTGACGAATAATAACGTCGGCCATGATTTCCCGACCGGCCCCCTTGATATCATTCAGGCCTGGGTGGAACTCACCGTCACCGATCAGGATGGTAACGAGGTCTTTACATCGGGGAAAGTTGATGATAAAAATTTCATCCAGCAAGGTTCATTTATCTTTAAGGTAGAACCTGTTGACCAATACGGAAACCTCATAGACAGGCACAACCTTTGGGAGATGGTAGGCGTGCGATTCAGAAGGGCCATGTTCCCCGGATTTTCTGATAAGGCCGAATACACTTTCGGGTGTCCCTCCACTATTCAGGTTATGGAAGAAGAGCCCGAAACCACCACAGCATATCAATTTGAAGCCCCGCAAAAGCAAATTACATCGCTTCATGTTTCCGCTAAACTCAAATACAGAAAATTTGACCAGTATCTGCTCAACTTCCTGTTTGGTGAAGATGCCGGGATAACGGCCAAAATAACGCAGATATCTGAGGACAATAAAACCATAAAAGTAGGGCCTGTGAAAAGCACAGTGACAGAAAGTTTTAGTTCAGGAGGCCCCTAAAGATCTATGTTTAAAAATCTAACACGCAGAAAGAGGTACCTGGTAATTGCATCAATACTAGGTGCCTCATTTATTGTTGTACTAATCGCTGTTTTTTGGTTGTCTGCCCCCTCCAAAGACACGTATGTTCCCGGTGAAGCCATTGAAGGGCTTACTGACGACCTGGGACGTACCATACCTGAAGATTATCCCCGGGTCACCTTTACCGATGTTTCTGCACAGGCTGGCATCCGGTTTAAGCATTTCTCTGGGCAGAGAACCACCCAACTCCCCGAAGATATGGGATCAGGTGTGGCATGGGGTGATTTCGATAATGATGGATGGCCCGACTTGTTTGTGGCCAACCAGGCAGGCCCCATCACCATGACCCCTGCAGAAATGGCTGATTCACCGGCCAGAAGTGCCCTTTATCATAATAACCAGGATGGTACCTTTTCAGAGGTAAGTGAACAGTCCGGCATCAGGTTGGTCGGACAGGCCCATGCTGCAGGCTGGGAGGATTATGACCGGGACGGTCAGCTTGACCTTTTCGTCTCGGGATACGGGAAGAACCACCTCTTCAGAAACAAGGGCAATGGCACCTTTGAAGAAGTTGCCTCCATGGCCGGGATTGATCTGCCGACAGGTTATTGGACGGGCATAGCCTGGGGTGACTACAATCTGGATGGCTATTCGGACCTCTATGTCTGCGGGTACGTGAAATATGAATTGACAGACCCTGAAAATATCAGTTTACAGAACCAGGCTGAAGTGCCTTCAAGCCTTAATCCCTCCTCTTTCAGCCCGGAACGCAACCTGC
>JAOUKJ010000313.1 GCA_029882675.1 Cyclobacteriaceae bacterium | reverse complement strand
TACCGATGGCTACATTGGCGACCTCGTATTATCGGAAGATGGAAACAGGCTGTTTGCTGTGGATCAGAGTAATTTCAGGTTACTGGAGATCGATGTGCGGACAAAGAAAGTTGTGACTTCGGTTGCTACCGGCCGCTACCCTTTTGGGATCGCCCTGTCTCCTGATGGATACAAGGTTTATGTGGCCAATGTAGGGATGTATGAATACAGTAAGATTCCGGGTATAACTTCTGAAAATGCCGTGGCTAAATCTATAAAATTTCCGGCCTTTGCATATGGATCGGAGGAGGCAGAAAAGGGGGTATTAATTGATTCGATGGCAGTTCCCGGATTGGGGCCTCAAAATACGCCGGAATCTTTTTCTGTTTGGGCCTTTGACATATCAGGAGAGGCGCCTGTAAATGTAGCTAAAATAAAAACCGGAGCCTTGGTAGGAGAGGTAGTAGACGGTATCCCCGCTATTGGTGGGGCCAGCCCAAACTCAATTGCCGTAACATCATCTTATGTTTTTGTGTCGAATGGCAATAACGATAATATTTCAGTGATTGATATTGAAAATGACACCATAGTAGGTCATATTCCCTTAAAGTTACATCCGGCCGTAAAGCAATTCAGGGGTGTCATACCTTTTGGGGTAGCCGTATCTCCGGATGAAAAACACCTTTATGTCGCTGAGGCAGGAATAAATGCAATAGGTGTGATTGACATAGCTACGCTAAAGGTTTTGGGACACATTCCGGTAGGTTGGTTCCCCTCAAAGCTCGAAGTATCTGCTGACGGAAAACAATTGGTGGTGACTAATGCTAAAGGGTATGGCAGCGGCCCGAATGGGGGCAGTACTTTTAAGCCCGGACCGGAAGGTTCATACATTGGCAGCCTGATGAAGGGGACAGTGAGTGTGATAACGATCCCGGGAGCAGAACAGTTGGCGGATTATACTGAGCAGGTGATTGCCAATAATTTCAACATACGGGATGTCAATGATGAATCACTTTCCTGGAGACAGCAAAATCCCATACCGGTTTACGGGGGGCATAGGGATTCCCCAATTAAGCATATCGTTTTTATCGCAAAAGAAAACAGAACCTTCGATGAGGTATTTAGTCAGATGGAAGGTGTAAAGGGCGATTCTTCTCTGGCCCGTTATGGACGAAATGTTTCATTTACCAACAGAGACAAAACAGTGGAAGTGAAAGATGCAGATATTATGCCTAACCACTTGAAGCTGGCCGGAGAGTTTTCAATAGCTGATAATTTTTATGTCGATGCCGATGTCTCAGCAGATGGTCACCGGTGGCTGGTCAATACATACCCTAATGAATGGGTGGAAGCGACTACGGCGGCGAGTTATGGGGGGAACAGAAGCTATCACTTTGATTTGAAGGCTCCGGGTAGCCTGGCTATGAATGGAGCAGCCGGAGCAATTTATCCGGAGGATTACAACGAGGCCGGTTCGATGTGGGAGCATATGGAACGCCATGGTGTTGAATTTTATAATTTCGGTTTTGGCGTGATGTTCGAACCAGCTGTTTATGATCCGTCCTACAAATATTCGGGCATAGGCCAGTATGTCAATTACCCTGTTCCGGCACCTGTTTTCGGGAAGACTTCCCGTAAATATCCTACTTATAATATGGCTATTCCAGACCAATTCAGGGTAGATATGTTTATTGAAGAGTTTAATGATAAATGGATGGATACCGGAATACCCATGCCCCAAATGCTAACGGTGATCCTCCCCAACGACCATGGCGCCGGGGAAAGGCCTGAGGCAGGTTACCCTTTTAGGGAGAGTTACATGGCCGATAATGATTTGGCGGTTGGGCGAGTGGTGGAGTTTTTGACACACACCCCTTATTGGGAAAATATGCTTATTGTTATTACAGAAGATGATGCACAAAATGGAGTGGATCATGTCGATGCGCACCGTTCATTATTGCTGGTTATTTCTCCTTATGTGAAACGCGGCCATGTAGGTAAGAAGCATTATAGTTTTGGAAGTTTGTTTAAAACATACTGGAATATTCTGGGTCTCCCTTACCTGAACCAGTACGATGCAGGATCGACTGATCTGGCCGAAATGTTTACCGACACTGCTCCGGATTTCACGCCTTATGAGGCGGTGGCGGTCGATCCCCGGGTATTTGAACCACAAAAAGCATTGGATCCACTGGATGAACAATTTAATTGGGAAGCATTGGATGGATCTCCAATCATTGACAATCCCGAAGACATGATTAATGAAAGTAAGGAAAAGGATGAATACAGGCTGGAAGACCGGCAAAAAAACAAGTAGATGCCGGTTAAAAAGCTGTAATTCTTTACAAAACAGGCCTGCTGATCAAAATACTTTTGAAAGTTTATTGAGTGCAGAAATGATCAGTATACCACCGACAACAATGGAGCCCCAAAATATAGTGTAAAAGGCCACACTGCCATAGACTAAAACAGCAAATATAAGGATCAATAATCCGAAAATAAAGTCGAGTACAAAGGCCCGGGCATCTCTCTTTAGTTTCAAAGCATTGATAGGTTGTTTTCTTTTAATAGCGTCTGATGAAGGCTTGTTTAAATGGTTTCCATCAAAGTCAAATTTCACTTGTTTACTTTCGCTTCCTTCCATTTCTTCCGAATTTACAAATTAAACATCAACTGCCGATATTTAATAGCCCTGTATGAAGTGGTTATTTCTTTTACATGAAAATAACCATTCAGATGAGGATATAATATCTCTTATTTGTGAAAGCAATTTAGAGATACCTAATATTATTGTCAATACCTAGTTTTGAGTATATTATCGATTTGCTTACATGTACAAGGTTCAATGAAATAATGACTAAAATGCCATGAAATCCATAATTAAAGCCGCCTGCGGATTTAAGGGATTAGCAAACTTTTGAAAACCGATGTATTGATGATAGGATCAGCAGACTTCCAACAATCAGTGCGCCCCAAAACACAGCAATAAAAGCTACTCTTCCATTCATAAAAACAGCAAAGAGTAAAATTAAAAGTCCATAAATGAAATCCAGAACCAGGGATCTGGCGTCACTTCTCAAATGCTGGAATTTTTGAAGTCTGTGTGGTTTAGAGTCTTGTTTATTATAATCATTTACATGCGCGACTAAGCCGGGATCAACACTTTTGTGTTTTCTCACTTTCATGGTTTTTCGATTAAAAAATAAACATTAGATTCGCTTTTTTCATCTCCAAAAAAGGTGAATCTAATGTTTTAAATAGCATCTATAAAAGCAAGATAAGCATGTTCGTTTTAATTGTCAAAACATTTAATTAATTATTTTGTTGATAAAATTGATTTGGGATGCCAGGTTGGGTCAGTAAAACATTATGTGTTTCATGTTTTGCAGTATTGTCAATTACTACATTCTGCCTGCCACTTACCCTCTACTATTTACTATCAACCGTTATCAGCCTCAAATTCTTTCATAAAATTGACCAATGCCTCCACACCTTCACGGGGCATGGCATTATAAATACTTGCCCGCATGCCGCCCACAGAGCGGTGACCTTTCAGCGTTTTTAGGTTTTTGGCACCAGCTTCTTTGATGAATTTGGCGTCCAGCTCATCATTGCCTGTGACAAATGGCACATTCATAATAGACCTTGAACGGGATGCAACAGTGGCTTTAAACATCGATGACTGATCAAGAAAGTCATATAGGAGGGCTGCTTTTTCCCTGTTCTTTTTTTCCATGGCAGGTACACCACCATTTTCTAACAGGTACTCAAAGACCAGTCCGGCCATATAGATGGCAAAACAGGGGGGTGTGTTGAACATTGAACCGCCATCAACATGCGTTTGGTAATTGAGCATGGTTGGCGTAATGTCCAGGGCTTTGCCTACGAGGTCTTCACGGATGATGACGATAGTGACTCCTGCCGGTCCGATGTTCTTTTGTGCACCGGCATAGATGAGTCCAAATTTAGAAACATCGTATTCCTTTGAAAGGATATCAGATGACATGTCAGCCACCAGGGGAACGCCGCCTGTTTCCGGCAGTTCCGGGTAACAGGTGCCATAGATGGTATTGTTGCTCGTGATATGTACATAATCAGCATCAGCGCTGAACATTCCGGCAGTTAGTTCAGGGATGTAGTTGAAAGTGTCATCATCTGAAGAAGCCACTACATTGACTGTGCCGTACCTTTTGGCTTCGGCGATGGCCTTTTTAGACCAGGCCCCGGTATTGATATAATCTGCTTTTTTATTCTTTGTAAACAGGTTGAGTGGCACCATGGCAAACTGCGTGGAGGCGCCCCCCTGCAAAAACAACACCTTGTAATTGGCGGGTATGTTCATTAAGGTGCGGAGATTTTTTTCGGCATTTTCAATGATCTCCATGTATTCTTTCGACCGGTGACTCATCTCCATGACAGACATGCCACTGCCTTTGTAATCAATCAGTTCCTTTTGTGCTTTCTCCAAGACTTCCAGCGGTAGGCTGGCCGGTCCGGCTGAAAAATTATATGCTCTGCTCATCCTTTTTCGTAGTTTATATATTATGATTTTATAGGGCTTTTAAACAAGGGTGCGAAGTTCCGCTTTATTAGGGAAAGTGACAAGAAAAATAGTCTTTGGTTTAAAATAATGATCGGACAATAGGGATAATTTTTTTATAGTTGTTGTACCCTCTTTGGCAACAACAATAATTTATTCGTATAATTGCCACCGCATAAAAGGGTCGGATTGAAGTCGTGACCTTTCAATTTTAAACAACAAACTTATGAACAGAAGGGAAGCCATAAAGAGCGCATCATTTTTGATCGGAAGCGCTACTGCATTTACATCGCTGGGTTTTCTCAGTCAGGGCTGTACGCCGGCTGCTGAAAACAACTGGGACACGCTGCTCAACGATCATGTACAACAAACACTAGCTGCCGTGGTGGATACCATTATTCCAACCACAGACACGCCCGGAGCCAAAGAACTGGATGTTCAGCTGTTTATCGTAAAGATGCTGCAGGATTGCCATTCACCGGAAGATATGCAAAAGGCACTGAATGGCTTGAAGCAGTTGGATGTTAATTCAGAAGCGAAGCACGGGAATAATTTCTCAACTTCTACGGCAGAACAGCGTCACGACTTGCTGAGTGAGTTGAACAGTGCCAAAGAAGAAGACACGGAAGGGCTGGTTTCTGCCTATAAATTATTAAAAAGACTCACGTTGAGGGGCTACTTTAATACGGAGTATGCCGTGACCAATATAACGAAGTACAAAATGATCCCTGGCGATTTCAAGGGATGTGTACCCATCAATGCGTAGGAAGAAATTAATAGGAGCGACAGAATTTTAAATTAGAAAGACATGCCATATTTTAATATAGATAGCAAAGAACAAAATACTTTTGACG
>JAOUKJ010000312.1 GCA_029882675.1 Cyclobacteriaceae bacterium | reverse complement strand
GAATTGTCGAATGAAGCTGCTGCTTGATGAAAATTTACCGAAAAAACTAAAATATAGATTTGATGATCGGTTTGAAGTTCTGACTGTTGCAGAAATGGGTTAGAGTGGATTAAAAAACGGAGAGTTATTGGTTAAAATGAAAGCTCAGGGCTTTAGAATCCTCATTAGTTCTGACAAAAACATGGGTTACCAACAAAATATGGAGGAATACGGTATATCCTTATTGGTACTCAATGCACCGGACAACAGGTATCCTACTTTACTGGAGTTTTTACCAAATTTAGAAATAATATTGCTTTCAGGAATTAAAACAGGGATGTCTGTTATTGAAAAGTAGGATCGATGAAGTTAGAAAAAGGTTAGTTTCAACAACAGGTTACGGAAAAGAATTGTTAGAAACTGAAGTTGATTTCTTTTTCGGTGTGATGTCTACAAAGTCAGGAGACATGACCTATCAGCGTGAGAAATATAGTTCCGAAGTTTATTTTAAGGTATAACCCATTGATATAAAATGAACATCACTGAAATAATTGCTACCTTTAGGATTACAATGAGAGCTGTCGATATAAAACAGGAATTAAGGGATTTGATAGAGCGTGAAAATGACCTTCATATCCTGGAGGCAATTAAAACTTTGCTTATGAAATCCAGTTTAAACCCGGCATTAAAAGAAAAGCTCAGTTCACGGGCTTTGAAATCTGAGCAGGATATTATGCAGGGCAGAGTTTATTCCAGATGAAACCATTTAAATAACCGATTTTTTTGATACCCATCAGGATCCTGATAAATTGAAAGGATAAGTTCTACGAATAAATCCGCCTATCACTTTCTTCAGAAGATTCTCCAGTTTCATCCGGGAAGTGGGGGTGAAATTTGAAGCTGATACTGGTATTTATCGAACACAACCTCACCCTGCCTTCGTTTTTCTACGGCCTGCTTACCTGACACGTCACGAGGGATTCCGTTTTAAAAATAATACCTCGATCAGCCGTCTCTTTTCTTCGATTGTGATCGAAAAAAGGACGCCGATCCACTTGAATTGACCATTCACCCTCCCTGCCTGCTTAGTCACAAATTTTGCTTTCGCAACGTTAATGATATGAAAGAAAATGGATTTGTTTTGAAAATATACTTATCTTTATGAATATATATATTATTGATCGTCAAATCGGATATGCTGTTTACCGCTCAAATAGAAAAAGATAGAGAGACCGGGCTTTATGTTGGAACAGTTCCTAACCTTCCCGGAGCTCATACGCAGGCTTCTACGCTGGATGAACTTCAGAAAAACTTGAAGGAAGTAATTGAATTATGCCTTGAAGAGATGACTCCTGAGGAAATCAAGGATATAAATGAGTTTATTGGCTTTCAGCAAATATCTATTTCGGCATGAGCAAGCTACCTTTGGTAGATGCTAAAACCTTCGAAAAACTCTTAATTTCTCTGGGTTTTGAAGTTATAAGAAAAAAAGGCAGTCATGTTTTTTACCGTCACCCGGATGGACGTTATACCACCCTACCTCATCATATGGGTAGAAAGATAGGTCGTTCTCTGATCCGGTCAATATTAAGACAAATTGAATTGACACCGGAGCAATATATAAACATGCTTTCCTAAAAGTAATTAACACACCAGCCGTCTCTTTTCTTCGATTGTGATCGATGAAAAGGACGCTGATCCACTTGAATTGACCATTGATACTTTAAAAGCGGAATCCCTGTCCCCATTACCGGTAGAAAATAGATATTGTGCTAATTTTCTTATCTTTCCCCTTTCTAAGCCATGAACCTATGCGAACTATTTTACCCCTGCTGTTACTTGTATTTGCCTGTTCAACCCAACAGCCAGAAAGCAACAACGACAAACTCCTTGTGCCCGGCCTGAAAGACGAAGTGGAGATCATCATCGATCAATACGGCGTATCCCATATTTATGCCCAAAATGAAGAAGATCTCTTTTTTGCCCAGGGCTACAATGCCGCCCGCGACCGGCTTTTCCAGTTTGAAATATGGCGACGGCAGTCCACCGGCACTGTAGCGGAAATACTCGGTGAGCGCGAACTGAAAAGAGATATAGGCACCCGGCTCTTTATGTACCGGGGCAATATGGAGGAAGAGATGAAACACTACCACCCCCGGGGCGATGTGATTATCAGGGCCTATGTGGAAGGTGTGAATGCATACATCCGGCAAACGCAGGAAGACCCTTCTCTGTTGCCGGCAGAATTTGAAATGCTGGGGGTCACCCCCGGCCTCTGGACACCCGAGGTAGTTATTTCCCGTCATCAGGGGCTGCTTGGCAATATAGGCAACGAGCTCAACCATGGCAGGGCCGTGTCCCTGCTCGGGGAAGAAAAGGTAAAAGAACTGCTCCTCTTCGAACCCTGGGAGCCCCGTCTTTCTTTGGATGAAAAAATACCACAAGACCTGCTTTTTGAAGATATTCTGGAGCTATACAACGCTTACCGCCGGCCGGTATGGTTCCAGCCGGAAGATGTAAAGGAAAAGTACAGAAAAAAAGATGCTGTAAGCATGGCCGTCCCTTTCAATGAGCTGGACGAATACAATCTTGACCACTCTACAATCGGGAGCAACAACTGGATCATCAGCGGAAAGAAATCGGCCACGGGTTTTCCCCTGATGGCCAACGACCCGCACCGTACACAGGCCGTACCTTCGCTCCGGTATATCGTCCACCTTAATGCCCCGGGCTGGAACGTGATTGGCGGGGGTGAACCGGAGATACCGGGCATCTCCATCGGGCACAACGAACACGGGGCCTGGGGGCTCACCGTGTTCCGTACCGATGGCGAAGACCTGTATAGCTATGAGACCAATCCGGACAATCCCAACCAGTACAAGTACAAAGGCGAGTGGGTGGATTTTGAAGTAATCCATGATACCATCACAGTAAAGGGTATGAATCCCCAAACGGTGGTTTACAAATACACAAAACACGGCCCGGTAGTCTGGCAGGACGAAGAAAAGAACTATGCCTTTGGCATGCGTTGTGCCTGGCTGGAACCGGGAGGATCTCCGTATCTGGCCAGTCTGATGATGGATCAGGCTACCACCTGGGAGGAATTCAGGGAGGCTTGCAATTACAGTCATATTCCCGGCGAAAACATGATCTGGGCCGATAAAAAGGGCACCATTGGCTGGCAGGCCGTGGGCATAGCCCCCGTGAGAGGCAACTGGAGCGGGCTGGTGCCCGTACCCGGCGATGGCAGCTATGAGTGGGAAGGATACCTGCCTATCGTAGAAAAACCCCATGTGGTAAATCCGGAGAATGGATACTTTGCCACAGCCAATGAAAACGTAGTGCCCAAAGACTACCCCAACAACGGAGCCGTGGGCTTTGAGTGGTCTGATGCCTTTCGCGGACAACGGATTGCCGGGGTACTCGGTGCCAACGACCAAGTGACCATGGAAGAAATGAAGGTACTGCAAACGGATTATTACTCCATCCCTGCCGAACACCTCGTGCCTTTATTGGGAAAAGTGTCGAGACCGGAGGGAAAAGCCGGGGCAGCTATGGACAGCCTGTTGTCATGGAACTTTTATCTGGAAAAACACTCAGTTGCGGCAGGCATATACGTGGCCTGGGAAAAAGAGCTGAGAAGTGCCGTAACGGCACAGAACGTACCCCCGGAAGCCAGGAGCTATCTCTCCATCCCCCTAACAAGGATAGTGGAATGGATAAAGGGTAACGAAACCAAATATATCGGAGAGAGAAATGAGTTGTTGCTCACCTGTCTGGAAAAAGCTACGGAGACCCTGACATCAAAATTAGGAGACGACATCAGTAAGTGGCCGTACGGTCAGGAGAAGTACAAGCACATCATTTTGCGGCACCCGCTTAGTCAGGCCGTGAATGAAGAGTCCTTGAAGTTGCTGGAAGTAGGGCCTGCTCCCCGGGCAGGGTATGGCTATACGGTAGGGGCCACGGGCAGTGGAGACAACCAGTCCAGCGGGGCGTCGTTCAGGATACTGGTGAATACCGGCAACTGGGACGAGACGCTGGCTATGAACACCCCCGGACAGTCCGGCGATCCGGACAGTAAGTACTACCGGAATTTGTTTGAGCAATGGGCTGAGGATGGATTTTTCCCATTGTATTTTTCCAGAGAGAAAATTGAGAGTGTAAAGGATAGTGTACTGTTGCTAAATCCACTGGATTTATAAGCGTTTTTTTGGAGGCCGGAGGCCTCCAAAAAAAACGCTTATAGTGATATAGCGCCGCCAGTGGCGGCGCTATATCACTTTATCGTAGTCACAAAGAAAAATTATGCAAAATAAACTCAAACACGTACTCATCCTTGGCTGTGGCCGGAGTGGCACTTCTATTTTCGGTGAACTGTTTGAGCATTTACCACAATACACCTATTACAGTGAGCCTGCTTATGAGCTATTAAAGGAACTGGACTATTCCCAGCCAGTGGCTATCAAAGTGCCGCGGGAGAGCGTTAATATTTCACCCACCGAAGGATTGTCTTTTCCACTGGAAGATTTATTGGAACTATTCCGGGGCCGGTACAGTTTTTCTGGCAGGTGCGGCACCCACTGGATACCATCTGTTCCTTGCGAGTAGGTATTTCCAGAAACTGGGGCCATCACCCAAGACCACCGGACTGGCAACAGTGGACCAGCCGACCGCTTTTACAGCAATGTGCCCACCACTGGGACTACCTGAACAGTGTAGGTTATCGCCAGGTGAAACACCTTGTTGAGATTATGCGGTTTGAAGACATGATTGCCGACCCCCTTGGTTTCGCAACGGGAGTATGTGACATAGTGGGTTTAAGGCCGGAAGATTGTATGGAGGATCTGCAAAGCTGGGCACTGCGGGTGCAAGACAAAAACAATGAACAATTTTTAGAAGCTAAAACCTCCCGGCCCTATTCTACCAATGACCACAGGGTGAAAGTAGGCCGTTGGAAGGAAAACCTCACGAGCGAAGAGGTGGATATGATCAGGCCCATGGTAGAAGAAGTAGCTATTACATTAGGGTATGAATTAGATGTATAAAATTACCTTGTTTCCAATGATTCGTCTTTGATTTTATCTACCACGATACGGTCTTCACGGTTGGCCAGTACCCATGCCGTGTAAAACACAAGCCGGGCACGTTTTTCCAAAAGATCGAACTCTATTTTATCAACGGTATCAGTAGGGCGGTGGTAGTCTTCATGAATGCCGTTGAAATAGAAGATGACCGGGATATTGTTTTTAGCGAAATTCCAATGATCAGAGCGGTAATAGATTCTGTCGGGGTGGTTTTCATCATTGTAAGTGTAGTCCAGTTCAAGCTGTGTAAAAGTGGCATTCGCTTTTTCGCTGAGTTCGTGCAATTCAGACGAAAGTTTATCAGAACCCACCAGATAAACGTAGTCG
>JAOUKJ010000311.1 GCA_029882675.1 Cyclobacteriaceae bacterium | reverse complement strand
TTTCCTGCCGGGGAATTTCAGGTGCCTTGTGCTATAATTATTGGAAAACGCAAAGAAAGTACAGATAAAAAGACCTCTTTAAATGAAGCATTGAGGGAGAATGAAGTGTCGGCATAGATTGGCATTACCTTTGCGTTGTATGGTGAAAAAATGTGATCATGAAATTTCAATGGCTTTTTATTGGATTATTACTGGTTCCCTTTTTTACTTTCGGCCAGGAGGTAAAGAGTGAAGATATAAGCGACTTTATTTACTCAGATACCGTGGTGTCTGATGATCCGCGCTATGAGGAGGTCGTCAACAATAGCTTTGGTAAGGGCGAAAGGTTGACATTTAAGGTATCTTTTGGATGGTTTACAGTGGGAAAAGGATTGGTGGTGATCAAAGATAACTATTACCGGATCAATCACAGAGACTGTTTTAAGGTGGATGTGTATGGAAAGACCAGTGGTCTGATTGATTGGGTGGCAGAGGTAGATGACCACTGGGCCGCCTATATAGATACTGCTTCATTGGTTACCCATATGACCTACCGGAACATTAAAGAAGGGAACTACCGGAAAAATGAGGTGGTGAAGTTTGATCATGTAACTGACATGATTGAGGTTAAGGTACTAAACAGAAATACGGGAGCGTACAAAGAACCAAATTATTATAAGGCGCCCAATAATGTACGGGACATGATTGCAGGCATCATGTATTTGCGTGTTGTGGATTTCTCAAACCATGCTATAGGGGACACATTGAAGGTATCTGGTTTTTTTGAAGACACCTTCTATAATATGAAAGTAATCTATGCGAAGAAAGAGGTAATCAAGACGAAAGTGGGCAGGTTTAACACCATAAAACTGGTGCCTGTTATGCCTGAAAACTCATTGTTCGACGGAGAAAACTCAATTGCAGCATGGATATCGGACGATGAGAACAAAATACCAGTAAAAGTAGAAGCTGAAATGTTTATTGGACATGCAGGTGTGGAAATTATCGAATTTGAAGGATTAAAAAACACACCCAATTTGGTAGAAGAAGAAAAAAACAAAAAGAATGAAAAGTTAGCGTCAGATTAATGAAAAAGTATTTAAATTTAGTGTTGATAATTGTGTTGATGATTTCATGTGGGCGAGATGAAGGTTTGATGGAAGCTGAGAACTTTTATGCGGCGGGTGAATATGAGCAGGCCATTGAGAAATATTCTGAGCATTTGAGTATGCACCCGGCAAATATCATGGCATTATACAACAGGGGAAGGGCCTATGAAGAAACCGGGCAAATAGAAAAAGCGTTGGCAGATTTCAATGCGGTCATCAAACGAGAGCCTTCACATGGAGCTGCAAATATGAGCCTGGCCAAACACTACTATTTTAGAACGAAAGATTATGCGAAATCAGTTACTTATACCAATAATATAATGGAGAGTAATGATACGCACAGCGGGGCCTATACACTTCGGGGCAAGACATATCAGAAGATGGGTGAATTGGAAAAAGCCCGTAACGATTATGATAAAGCCATAAGTATCGATGTGGAAAATACAGAAGCTTATGTGGCCAGGGGATCATTGATGCTTCATATTAGAGACAAGGAAAGGGCTTGTAATGATTTTTTGATCGCGAAAAACCTGGGTGATGAAGGGGCAGGTGAGGCATATACTAAATATTGTAAATAATTACCATTTTGACTTTTAAAGATTTTAAACTTCACAAGGACATTTTAGAGGGATTGGACACCATGGGTTTTACCCAGCCAACCCCCATTCAGGAAATGACCATTCCCATTGTTATGGAAGGACATGACCTCATTGGTTGTGCCCAGACCGGCACGGGAAAAACCGCAGCGTTCCTGCTGCCTTTAATGCACCGGATTTTAGAGAAAAAAACGGGTGATGGTATTAAAGCATTAATTATTTCCCCCACAAGAGAGCTCGCCCAGCAAATTGACCAGCAGCTGCAAGGATTGGCTTATTTTTCAGGGATATCCTCACGCGCTGTTTATGGCGGAGGAAGCGGGATGGATTTTGGAATGGAAAAAAATGCCCTGACATCCGGTGCAGATATCATCGTGGTAACTCCCGGGCGCATTATATCACACATCAACATGGGGTATATTAACTGGTCTTCGTTGCAGTTTTTGGTTCTTGATGAGGCTGACCGCATGTTGGATATGGGATTTTTTCAGGATATCACCCGGATCAATTCATTCCTTCCTGAAAAAAAACAGTCACTGATGTTCTCTGCAACAATGCCTGAGAAAATCAGAAAACTGGCCAAGACGATCCTCAACGACCCTAAAGAAGTGAGTATCGAGGTTTCAAAGGCCGCAAAGGGAATAGTACAGGGTATTTTTCATGTTTCTGAAAGAGATAAAGTGGCACTGATCATGCATTTGCTCAAATCCGATAAGCTCAATAGCGTTCTGATATTTGGATCTACCATAAAAGAAGTACAGGCCTTACACAAAGAGTTGAAAAGTAAGGGGAAAAATATAGCCGCTGTGCATAGTGGAATTGAACAAAAAGACCGCGAAGATGCGATGCGAAAGTTTAAAAATAAGGAGCTGCAAATACTGGTAGCCACAGATGTGCTTTCCCGGGGTATTGATGTGAAAGGTATTGACCTGGTCATTAATTATCAGGTGCCGAGCGATGGTGAGGATTACATTCACCGTATCGGGCGGACGGCACGGGCCAGCTCAAGTGGTGTGGCTTTTACACTGGTCGATTCAAAACAAAAATATAAACTGAACAAGTTGGAGAGTTTTCTGGGTTCAAAACTTCGGGTTTTCAAAGTCCCGGAAGGAAAATTATACAGCTAGAAAGTACCATTGAAGGCTAATTTTTCATATGATTCTTCGTTGAACGCTTTCAGTTACCCCCTTTTCGACAATCGTTTTATCAAGTCCAATAACCTGAACAAGATCTCTATGGAAGCATTTCACGATCAGGGGTATTGATTAGCGATAAGCAAAATCTGTATTTAATATTCAATATGAAATTTTCTTCCAGCACTAAGAGGTAACCCATGGAGAGCTGGAAGAAAATGACATTGACGCAGCTATCTCCACTATAGCAGATCAATTGGTGACCTTGGTTTTAAGGCAATAAAGCGTTCGTGGTTGATTCAATTGAAAATAATTGAAAGAATGCTTTTCAAATACTGCACAATCTAATAATTTTGTTGGATAAACTTAATCATTATGTTTGAACAGTATACTGCCGATGGCACCGATGTCTTTATCACTATTTTAGCTTGTATCTTTGGCTTTATGGCTGCATTGGGTTTCTTTGATTTCAAAAAGGCCCAAAGCACCCAGTCAAAAGACGAAAACTAAACGATTTCTACGAGTTCGATCTCGAAAACAAGTTCTTTTCCCGCTAATTCATGATTAGCGTCCAGTTTGATTTGATCATCACTAACTTCTACGATGGTGACAGGTACTTGCTGGTCGTTGGAATTCATCGCCAGCTTTAGTCCGACTTCAGGAGTGATATCCGGAGGAAAATTAGCACGGGGCACATCAAAGATCATATCTTCTCTTTTTTCACCGTAAGCATCCTCGGCTGATAATGTGGCGGTCTTACTTTCGCCTACAGCCATCCCGTTAACGGCTGAATCAAAACCTTTGATCATCATACCTGCACCTATCACAAATTCCAATGGATCGCGACCTTTTGATGAATCGAATATTTCCCCGGATGATAGAGAACCGGTATAATGAACCCTGACCTTATCCCCACTTTTTGCATTACTCATAATATGAAATGTTTGTTAGAAATTAAATAAAAGCACAACGTTAGGTAGATTTGACGGAAAAGCCTTTATAAATCCGCAATAAATTAGGGTATTTGACAGAAAAACTGAACTGTGGGTCATCTGTTAGTAAATTATTTCTTCAATATACATGATGGAGGTCATAGTTTTTTTGAAGGTTTTTGAAGATATTGTATAAAATCAAAATGAAAATTAAAACCGCATGGTGATGAAAACATTAGTATCAGAGATAATGACTACAGACCTGGTGACGGTGGATATTGATACTCCCTTGCGGAAAATTGTTACAATGTTCAGGAAACATAAGGTAAGGCATTTTCCGGTAGTGGATGGAGGCAAATTAAAAGGTATTGTTAGCCTTTCTGATATTTTGAGACTAAGTTTCGGTATGCGACTGGGTGATGACGAAGTTGATATTGATGAGGCCATATTTGAAATGCTAAAGCTCGATCAGGTGATGGCCACTAATGTGAAGACCGTAACTCCCGATCAAATGGTGGCAGATGTCGCCCGATTCCTTACTCAACAGGAATTTCATGCGCTCCCTGTAGTAGACAAGGATGAGCTTGTGGGTATCATCACGACTACTGATGTCATTCACTTTTTACTTCTTCAGACCGAGAAGTCTGCCGGCGAGGCAGCGGTGGCATAAGCCGGATAATTAGCGGATAATGCGTATATTTGCCCCCATGTCAAAAATACGCCTTTTAATTTTCCTTCTTATTGTGTTGGCATCCTGTGAAGACCGGGACGAGCGCAAGCATAAATTACTTCTTGACGGCAATCAGGCGTTGCAAAATGCCCAACACCGCCGGGCAATTGACCGGTATAACGAAGCCCTTCGGCTTGATAGTTGTTTTGCCGATGCGTTGAACAATCTTGGTGTGCTCTTTTTTGAGCGTGACAGGCTGGATGAGGCGCTTAGTTATTATTCTGCAGCAGTCACTTGTGATCCTCAGTTTATTCCCGGCTGGCTCAACAGGGCCAAAGCCTATTATGAGATTAATCAATTGTATAGCGCCCTTGATGACCTGAACTATGTTGACAAACTGCGACCGGACTCTACTTATGTGCTATTCAGCAGGGGACTAGTGCATACCAAGCTTAGGGAATATGATGCAGCCCTCAATGACTTTGGTCGGGCATTAAATAAAGATCCGGAAAACCCGGAATTATGGGTGAACCGTGGCACTGTATTTTATTATCTCGACAGCCTGGATAAAGCGGATGCTGATTTTCGCAAGGCCCTTCAACTCAATAGCAAGGAATCAAATGCGCTAAATGGATTATCATTGGTTTACCAAAAGAGAAATCAGTCAGACAGTGCGCTTTATAATATTGAAAAAGCTTTGGCTATCGATGAAAACCAACCCTACTACCTCAATAACAGGGGATATTTGAAGCTTTTATCCGGTGAGTTGGAAGCCGGGGTAGAAGATATTAACAGGAGTATCGCGCTGGATACGGAAAATGCCTGGGTATACCGGAATAAAGGTTATTATTATTATTTAACGGGGGAATACAATGATGCGGCAAGATTGCTAGAACAGTCGGCACAAATGGATCCCTTCACCGAAAAGGTATTTCTTTTTCTTGGAAATACATATTATAAAATGGACAGGGCAAAAGATGCCT
>JAOUKJ010000310.1 GCA_029882675.1 Cyclobacteriaceae bacterium | reverse complement strand
CGTATGGTCTGGCCGGGTGATCAGATTACGCTTAACCCAACCCGGGAAAAGCCAGATCTGTATAATACAATACACGAACGGGGTATCCCGTATCGTATTGGAGGCAAAGGTTACTATCCGTTTGGCAGGGGAGATGGACTGGAGAATATCGGTGGTTTTCAGGAACATGGCCGGGGACGTGTAGGCTGGCTTAATGTTGACGGGATTTACAGCTTACTGTTGAAGGGTATGCAGGAGGAATACAATGGTTTGCTTTTCCGAATAGTAGGGGCGTTGGCACGAAGGGCTGAGTTGTTGGTGATCGGTTATCCACCCGGGTGGGGGGGCGGGGAAAAGGAGACCATAAAAATGTTTGTTCCTGCGGCCTTTAACCGGATGGATGATTGGCATCTGAATATTCAGAAACCGGACTCGACACTTTACACAGCCGTTGCAGTGCAGTCGCCTTACCTGCCCAACAGCTATGAAGTCCCATACCTGCCTGATCAGCCTGGCTGGCATAAACTCAGTGTTATACCTGATGGGCAGCATACCGACAGGATTGGTAGCCGTTACTTTTATGTTGGTGATAGTTCACAAAGTCCTTTGAAGCGGACACAGCGTATTATAAGGTCCAGGCTAGCTGTCCAGCGGATTACCACGATGAGTAATCCACCCACTGATTTAACTGTCCGGGCAGCGTTGGTAAGCACTTGGTGGTGGGTGTTGTTGTTTATGGGAAGTGTGATAGGATTATGGATCAGGGAAGCAATGATTCAGGATTAAAATGCCCCAAGATATTAATGGCTTACAAAGCAGTCGAATGATATTTATTTTTATATTTGGCTTACTAAATTGACGCACTATGAAATATACCACTGGATTATTCATCGCATTATCTTTTTTATGGCTGGGCTGTAACAGTGTTGCACAGGACGTTTCCGATGTCCCAAAGTTGAAAGCACTTATTATCGATGGGGAGAACAACCATGGTGTATGGCCCAAGACCACAATGATGATGAAGGATTTTCTGGAGCAAACAGGCCTTTTTGAGGTAGACATTGAGCGGACGGCCTATACGTGGCAGGGACCGCATTACGATAAAAGTATTGGGCTGGATGACATCAAAACGTTGCTAACGATGTATCCGCTTGCTTCCGGTAAAAAAACAGAAGCCGTGGATGAGCCCCGACCTGATCCGGATTATAGCCCGGATTTTAAGAAATATGATGTGGTTATTTCTAATATGGGGTGGAAAGCTTCTACCTGGACGGAGGCCACGAAAAGAAATTTTGAGCAATACATGGCCGAAGGCGGGGGACTCGTGGTAGTACATGCAGCTAATAACTCATGGGGTGACTGGACCGAATACAACAAAATGATTGGCCTGGGGGGCTGGGGAGGAAGAAACGAAGAAAGTGGTTATTATGTCCATTATAATGACAATGGCCGGCTTTTACTTGAGGAACCGGAAGGGGAGTGCGGATCGCATGGCGCACAGCATGAATATATCTTAAAAACGCAGGCACCGGAGCACCCCATTATGAAAGGTCTCCCCGCCCAATGGATACATGCCAAAGACGAACTCTATGATCGCATGTGTGGTCCGGCAGAAAATATGACCGTACTCGCCACGGCGTATTCTGATGAGGAAAAAAACGGGCCACCCTGGAACAAAGAAGTAAAAGGTACAGGTATGCATGAGCCCTTGCTTTTCACTATCGATTATGGTAAGGGCAGGGTGTTTCAGACCGGCCTGGGTCATATGGGCTATTCTATGGAATGCGTAGGCTTTATGACCACTTTTCAGCGTGGCGCAGAGTGGGTAGCCACGGGCAAGGTAACACAAAAGGTGCCTGAAGATTTTCCGGGCACGGAAAAGGTTAGTGTCAGGAAGTGGAAAAAATAAATCAGGATCCGTTTAGCTTTACTGTTGCTTCAAGGCTTTTATAGACTTCAGCGACATTCCAGTCACTTTCGCCGGTTTTATCAACGAGTTTTTTTTTAGCATCATTGACCAGAATCCTTCTTTTTTCAAGTTTGGTTTCTAAATCCATACTATTCAACTGGGGATAATTGTTGAATAGTGCTTCTACAATCTGTTCTGCTTTCTGTTCTTTATTCAAAATAACTCGCTTTTTAAACTGGGTCGATAAAGATAGGACATTCATTAATTTGTCTGAAACTTTTTCTAAAATAAATTATTTTAGCTGTTCTTCAATGATGGCTTCATCCCTGATTCTGTTGCGTAACAGGCGATAATAGTCCCGGGCTTTTTTGTTGTCATAATCGACATAGGAGCGCTGAACCCATTCCACAGCCAGTTCCAGGTCACCGAGTACCTCGTAGGCGATGGCGATATCATAACTTAACCGGCCTGCATCTTTCCTTTTAGCGTATTCCAATCCTTTTTTCCAGGATTCTACCGATTTATTCCATTCATTCACATCGGCTTGTCTGGAGCCCATGGCCATCTCCGGCACTTTACGAGAGCGGGAATAAAACTCCCGCCTTATTCTTATGGGAAGCGGGGCAATTTTGTAGGCATAATGCGTACCGGCCAGCCGGGCGACATGCATGATGGCCTCAGGCCGGTTGATTAAACTGGCCCTTGCGGCGAGTGGATTAATGCCTGAAGATTCCCATTGGTGATCCTGTCTGAACATGTCCTGGTCTACAATGGTGCGCGCTACAGGATCATATATTCGGAATCCTACGGTCACATTGCCCTTGCCGGTAATGATAAATTCTGTGATGGGAACCTGTTTGCTGCTCCCGGCAATTTCGATAATTTTCCGAATGGTGCGTTGTCCCGAAGTAATTACAAAATCACTGTCGAATACTTCTATAGCCACTACAATATCTGCCGAATACTCATCACAAAAATAGTTTATACTATCCCAGGGCAAAGGTTCAGGAAATGACCGGCCCATGCTGTTACCTGTCAGGGGAGCCGGATTTTGCATGACCTCAAACCGGGGTGTTTGTGTCAGTTGCGAAGAGAATGCCAGCATGGTCTCCTGTACTCCGCGGCGATCATCTCCGGGTCTTTCACCTGTCAACACACCCTCCAGAATATTGAGGTTTCGATTTTCATGGGCTGTTCTGTTGACAAGAAGAATTTTACGAACCTCCTCTGGAAAGGTTATCTCGGCAGGCCGTACCGCATTCATGGTGACATAACGCGTATGTGAGCAGGAACCCATGATCAGCAGAAGGATCAGTCCGAAAATGTGATATGTATTCCTTATATTCATAACAAACAGATAAGCAATATGATAAAAAGTTTGTAGAATAGATAACTAAAACCGTACCAATGTGGTCAATTTCCCATTATAAAATTCCTATTGAGCCACGGCCTCTTTCCATTCGCAAAACTCATCATATGAACCTAACCGGTCAATAAAGCCTTCAGGAGTAATTTCTATGATGCGGTTGGCCACTGTCTGGGTGAAGGTATGGTCATGTGAGGTGAAAAGTATTGTGCCGGGAAAGTTTTGCAGCGAGGTGTTGAAAGCCATAATTGATTCCAGGTCCAGGTGATTGGTGGGCTCATCCAGAATAAGCAGGTTAGGCCCCTGGAGCATCATTCGGGCAATCATACAACGTACTTTCTCTCCCCCGGAGAGTACATTGCATTTTTTTAATGTTTCCTGCCCGGAGAAAAGCATTTTGCCCAGAAAACCGCGGATATAAACTTCATCTTTTTCCCCGGTAGAGTATTGACGCAGCCAGTCAATCAGGTTATCATCCGAATTAAAGTACTTTTCATTGTCGTTGGGCAGAAAGGTGGGGGTGATGGTCTGTCCAAACCTAAACGATCCGCTATCGGCTTCTTTTTCGCCCATAATGATCTGAAAAAGGGTAGTGATAGCCATGGTGTCTTTACTGAGAAAGGCTATCTTGTCACCTTTGTTTACGAATAAGTTCAGATCCTTAAGCAGGGGCTTTCCATCCATTGACTTGTTCAGGTTTTCTATTTCAAGGATCTGGTCGCCGGCTTCCCGGGTTTGTGCAAAGATGATACCCGGGTATTTTCTGGATGAAGGCTTAATATCATCGATATTGATTTTTTCCAGTAATTTTTTCCGACTGGTAGCTTGCTTGGATTTGGAGGCGTTTGCACTGAAACGCGCTATAAATTCCTGTAACTCTTTCTTTTTGTCTTCGGCCTTTTTATTGGCTGAAGACCGCTGGCTTAGCGCCAACTGACTCGATTCATACCAGAAGGTATAGTTTCCTGTGAAGATGGTTATTGCTCCAAAATCGATGTCGGCCACGTGGGTACATACTGTGTCGAGAAAGTGACGGTCGTGAGAAACAACGATTACCGTATTTTTAAAATCGAGCAGATAATTCTCAAGCCAGTTGATGGTATTTAAATCCAGGTCGTTGGTCGGTTCATCCAGAATAAGGATATCCGGGTTGCCGAAGAGGGCCTGGGCCAGAAGTACCCTGACTTTTTGATGCCCGTTGAGGTCCTTCATCAACTTGTAATGATCGGCCTCCTTGATTTCCAAACCACTGAGTAATGCCGCAGCATCTGACTCGGCGTTCCAACCGTCCATTTCTGCAAACTCCGCTTCCAGTTCGGAAGCGAGATGACCATCTTCCTCTGAAAAATCAGGTTTGGCATAAACCGCATCCTTATCTTTCATGATCTGCCACAACTTGCTATGGCCCATGAGTACGGTTTCAAGTACAGGGTGCTCATCATAGGCAAAGTGATCCTGCCGAAGTACAGCCATACGTTTTCCGGGTTCCAGATGCACTGAACCGGTGTTGGGGCTGATATCACCTGAAAGTATTTTTAGAAAAGTGGACTTGCCGGCCCCGTTGGCCCCGATGATGCCATAGCAGTTGCCAGGTGCAAATTTGATGTTTACGTCTTCAAAAAGGACCCTTTTTCCGTATTGGAGGGTAATATTTTGTGTGGATATCATGATGATGGAAATTTTGAAGCCGCAAAGGTACGATTTTTTTGACAAATTTTATTTATTCACTGAATGGTGTTACTTTGATTGAAAATCTATTATGCCATATATCTGCTTTTAAATTAAAGTTGAAATGAAATTATGAAGAAGTCAATCAACCAGCGTACGCTTGAAAAAAATCCTGACCTCACCGGAATAGTTGGTTATCCCAGTCTTGAAATGCGTTGGTTTGGAAAAAAAACCAGGCCGGATTGGTTGGAAAGAATTTTCAAAGGCAGGCATTGTGAATGCAGATCCGACTACTACTGGAAAATACCCTTGTCTGATCATAATCCTGACGGGATCAAATGGCGCGAAGGCCGTTTGGAGGTAAAGCAAAAGGCGGGTGAATTGACAGTCAGTGACCTGCCCGAAAGGGCTGAAAAGTGGGTAAAATATGCCTTGGGATCAATGGAATTGCCGGCAGATGACCCCCAATGGATCAAAGTGGATAAGGAGAGGCAATTGGT
>JAOUKJ010000309.1 GCA_029882675.1 Cyclobacteriaceae bacterium | reverse complement strand
TTGTTACTTACTGACTCCAGAAAGTTAAAAACTTCACCACTGGCGTTTATGGAGTTTTTAAGGTCTTCTGTGGCGCCAATTTTGGCCTGAATCAAATGGTCGCAATGTACGGTAGAAGGTACTGCCGTACGTTTTTTCCCAGCCTGCATAAACTGTAACAGCGCCATTTGAGCAGTAGCATCCTGCATGGCAACACGGTCTGGTGAAAAGTTTACATATGATTTTCCCCGGTCAAAATTTTCAAGGGATTGCTCATTATGAAGGTGGGAATATAGTATTTTTTCTGCCAGTGTCAAGGGTTTGCCAACCACTTTACGGGCTTCATTAATACGCTCTTCCATATGGGCATATGCCCCTTTGATCATGCCAATATCAAATGCCATCGTGTAGTATTATTTTTATGTGAATAATTAAGAATGCAAAGGTAAGCATTCTTTGGAAATCTTCAGGCTAATTGGTGCGTATCTTGTCCAAAAGCCTGTTTAATTCAGCAGCTTCCCCGGAATCCAAATTTCTGAGGGCTGTTTCAAAATCGCTACTGAAGGTGTCAATGGCTCTTAATAATGCCAGCCCTCTATCCGAAATTAAAATATCAACAGCTCGTCGGTCATGTTCTGCAATATTCTTTTTAATGAGCTCTTTTTTAATCAGTCGGTCTACGATGCGGGAGGCATCTGACATTTTATCGAGCATGCGCTCTCTGATCAGGCCTATTTGCGTTGGCTTAGGGTATTGGCCTCGCAGGATACGCAGCACATTATATTGTTGCCGGGTAATGTCATGTTTTTTGAAAACATCATTTAACTGGTCAACAAGAAAATTGTTTGTATAGAAAATGTTTATGAGGGCTTTTTGATAATCATTCTGAAAAGCACTTTGTTTTATTTCGTCTTCTATACGCATAGTTTATTCTTTTCTACAAAAAAACAACATAATAGACCATAAATGCAAATCAAATAGATAAATTTTATTTTGAGTTTATATAATTCAAAAATTCGCGCTTGATATTCTCCTCGTTAAATTTTCCACAAAAGTGAGCTGTGCCGGTCCGGCTGTTTGTGTCTCCAACGCCACGACTTGAAACGCATAAGTGCGTAGCATCAATAACAACAGCCACATCTTTGGTGTTTAAGGCGTTTTGCATTTCCCGGGCTATTTGTATAGTAAGTCGTTCCTGTACCTGTGGTCTTTTAGCGAAATATTGTACAAATCGATTGATCTTTGATAAACCAATGACCTTTCCACTTGAGAAATAGGCCACATGGGCCTTCCCGTAAATGGGGACGAAATGATGTTCGCAGTGGGAATAAAAGGTAATGTCTTTTTCCACGATCATCTGATCATAGTTGTATTTATTATCAAAGAGCCTGACTTGTGGTTTGTTTTTAGGGTTTAATCCACTAAAAACTTCTTTCACGTACATTTTGGCTACTCTTCGTGGAGTACCCCTTAGACTATCATCATCCAAATCAAGGCCAAGGATGTCCATAATCTCACCAAACCTTTTTTCTATTTCGGTGATTTTTTGCTCATCATCCATATTAAACGCCCCTTCTCGCAGAGGAGTCTCAAATGAAGTACTTATGTGGTCTTCACCCATGTCCTCCAGAACCTTATCAACTTGCGGGGTATTCAGCAAAATTTCTTTCTGTTTCATACAATGTTATTTTTAGATCATACCGGGCATCAATAAGTTCCCTCAATAATTCGTAAATATATTTAGCGATGTTTTCTACTGTGGGATTTGTTTTCGCAAAGTATTCGAGATCCTGATTGAGGTTTTTATGGTCAAGAATTTCAAGCACATTCAACGCAACCAGATCACTGAGCTTTTTCAGGTCGTAGACATATCCTGTTATGGGATCCACTTCACCGGCTAAACGGACAATCAGCTCATAATTGTGACCATGATAATTGGGATTGGCACACTTTCCGAAAACTTCCAGGTTTTTTTCTTCATCCCAATCACTGCAAAACAAACGATGCGCGGCATTAAATCGTTCTTTTCTGTAAATTGCTGTTTTCATATTCTTTGTTATAACGCCAGTGAGTAAAAAGGGTTCAGTATTAATGTTTTATGTTACAAAAGTAAGCATATCCTTTAAGAATAATGCCCTTTTATTGATTACCTTTGCACAAAAGGCAGGATATGGAGGTTGAATCAATAAGAAAGAAGATCATAGAATATAAAGAACAGGGGTTGAGACTGTTCACGACTTCTTCCTTTCAGACCCATAGTATTCCCCTTTTACATATTATCAGTGAAATTGATAAAGACATTCCGGTTTATTGTATCAATACCGGATTTTTATTTCCTGAAACACTTAATTTCAGAGACCGGATTAAAGCCTTATTGGGTATTAAAGTGCTGGAAGTGATGTCTGATACTCCCAAATTTATGCAAAAGGGTTCGGATGGACGCATGCTTTTTACCAACGATCCTGACCATTGTTGTTTGATAAACAAAACACAGCCTACTGAGCATTTGCTACGGGACTTTGATGTCTGGATAAATGGAGTTAGGCGCGACCAGAATGCCAACAGGCAAAAAATGCAGGAAGTACAGCCTACACCTTTCAATGCTTTCAGATATCACCCCATTCTGGACTGGAATTCAAAGATGATTTATAACTATCGCAAAGAACATCAGTTGCCCGAGCATCCGCTCGATAAAAAAGGTTACATAAGTATTGGCTGTGAGCCCTGCACCCGAAGGTTGACTCCTGATATGGATGAAAGAGAGGCTCGGTGGTTTGGTCTTAATAAAACAGAGTGCGGCCTTCATACGGATCTAATTAAGTAATAAAACAGATGAAAGTATTAATTACAGGTGGTGCAGGTTATGTAGGTACAGAACTTGTTAGAAAGCTTGCGGAAATGGCGGAAGTAAGTTTAATTAAGGTATATGACAACCTGAGTAGGGACAACTATAGCTTTTTTCTGGGGAGCAAAATGCCGGGTTATCAGAAATTAAAATTTATTAATGGAGAAATACTGGATACACGCAACCTGAGAAAAGCGATGGAAGGAGTGGATGTGGTCTATCATCTGGCGGCCAAAGTGACGACACCTTTTGCCAATGTAGATGCCCATTATTATGAACAAACGAATCACTGGGGTACAGCTGAAGTTGTTTATGCCGCAGAAACGTGTGGCATTAATAGATTGGTATATACAAGTAGCATAGGTATTTACGGATCATCATCCAAAGAGATGTCAGAAAGTACGGAGCCGAATCCCAAAACTTTTTATGCCATTTCTAAATACCGGGGGGAAGAACATGTCAGTCGGCTCATGGACAAGTACAAAACGTACATTGTGCGGTGTGGTAATGTGTTTGGCTATAGCCCCGCCATGCGGTTTGATGCTGTAGTAAACAGGTTTGTCTTTGAGGGAAATTTTAACGGCAGGATTAGCATACATGGCGATGGAAAACAAAACAGGTCATTTATCCATATCGACAAACTGACCACAGCACTGGCTCGTCTGTCTGTTTCTGAACTGGATTCTGGTGTATATAATTTGGTGGAGCATAACCTTTCTATTTTGGATATTGTAGAAAACCTCAGACAACTTATACCCCATCTGGAATTCATTTTCGTAAATCAACACCTCCGGTTGCGAAAAATTGCGATTAAGCCAAATTTAGAGATGAACCAATTGGCGGGTATTACCAATGGCTCCAACACTTTTTATAATGAACTACGTGATTTTATAGATAAGCTGAGTTTTTGAATCGATTTCCCTGTCCGAAAACGGACAAAAACTGTACGTTTTGTGCATGTCGCCCTGGGATCTGATTGCTTTATACAGGTTTTGATTAATTGTAAAAACGTGCTGTTCGTGAATTATGATGTGATTTATGAGAAAACTGCGCTAAACTTATATTCTATTAATTTGCTGTGGCATAAATTTTGACATAATGAGAATAGTCAAAATACGCAAATTAAAAATGTAGAAAACAATGGCCTGCTCTCCCAAGACGCCGAAATATGTTATTTATGATGAAAACTTACAATTACTTTGTGAGTTTGTAACAAAAAATAATACCACGCCAGATACGTCTGAAATAAAGTTTTTGCTCTCACGAAGTTCACTGTTTCTTCAATTTGAAAATACAAGATACTATCGCATTCTTCCTGTCATTTTCTGAAATTCTTTTTTGGTATAAACAGTACATCAGGGGTTTACTAATTCGTTGTACAAAGAATTAATGAGTGAATTGATTAAACTATTATAAACTTATTATATCAAATAAGATAAAAAGCTAATTATGAAAAAGGAAAATAAAAAGGCAAAGAAGTCAAGCATTGTTTGGTCATTGATTATTGTCATCATGGCCGGTTTTGTCATAGGATGTAATGAGGACGAGGTGGATCCGCCGGCTAATGATGATGTTACAGAAGTGGCGGATGAGACAACCATTGAGAGTTCCTTTGATGAAGTGGAAGACCTGGCCTTTGCCAGTATTTTTGCTACCAGTAATTTAGGTGGGCGCTATGAGGAAGATGGCAGGCTGGTATGTGCAATAGTCTCAAAAGATACGACCCTAACCGGAGAATTGGTCATTACAATAGATTTCGGTTCAGGTTGTCAGGGGCCCAATGGCAGGACACGCAAAGGTGTGGTGAAGGTGACTCACGATGGAAAGATATGGCAGTTTGGAAGTACTGTTACTGTTGAACTAGTGGATTTTTATATTGATGGCGTAAAGATTGAAGGAACCAGAAAAGTGATTAATAAAACGACCCTTTCAAGTACCGGAATTATCCATGAGATTACCCTCTCAGCCGGCAGGGTAATTTGGACAGATGGCTCTGAGGCAACCAGGGAAGTTAGCAAAGTGCGCACCTGGATAAGAGATAATACCAATCCACTCAATGATGTTGTACAACTGACGGGTTCAGGCAGTGGCATAAACCGCAAAGGCGTTCAATATACCATGACTATAACTGAGGCATTAGTGATGAAGCGTAGTTGCTGGGCGGACAAAGTCTTTATCCCGGTATCCGGAATTAAGGAGATCACCACTCCCCGCGCACTTGTTACTGTTAATTTTGGGGACGGCACCTGCGATAAGACCATTCTGATTACTGTGAATGGTAAGGCTAAAAGTGTGGAATTGAATTGATTATTTAAGTGCAGAAATAAGCAAGCCTTCTGAAAGCAGATAATCATTTTTTTTAAGGCGTTGAAATTGGAATATAATCCCTTGTTGTAATAGCAGCAGGGGATTTTATGTTTATAACGGATTTTCATACTGCCTTTCTTATTGTTTCCCTGCTATACCGTTGTATTCCTTTGTATTCCTTTTTTTCGGTAACCTTGTTTTGAATTATTCAGGTTGGGGGATTGATCCACAATTGTAAAGAATTAATACCTTTGTGAAATACATTCTTAAAGAACTACAGCATGAAGCAGTATTTGGATCTGATGCAAGATATTCTGAACAACGGCAGTAAAAAGGAGGATCGTACAGGAACAGGC
>JAOUKJ010000308.1 GCA_029882675.1 Cyclobacteriaceae bacterium | reverse complement strand
TTTCTTTAGCTCCTTTAGCAGGTTGATCTGGTTTTCCGGGATTTTAATATTTGCCCGCGAGGCCCCTTCACCATTCATCACGGAGGGCTCACCAACAGCCGCGACAATAATATCTGCACTGCGCGATAGCGCCACGGCAGCTGTAATATCTTCAGGTTTGGAGTCAAAGAAATCAGCGCCTACATGACTGACTATATCGATATCCCCTGCCAGGGCAGAAACGCCAGCTGATATGGACACCGGATGCTGAGCCTCACCAAAGAAAGACCAGGTGCCGTTATGCTCTCCTTTTTCATTGGCGTAGGGGCCGATGATGGCGACTTTTTTCAGGTCTTTACGGAGGGGCAAGATACCCCCTTCATTTTTGAGGAGTACGATGGACTTTTGAGCAGCCTCCTTGGCAATGGCCAGGTGCTCGGTACTTCTTATTTCATGCTTCTCGCGTTCGGCATCGGTATATTTATAGGGGTTGTCAAAGAGCCCGAGATCCATCTTGAGTTTCAGTACATTGTATACGGCCTGGTCGATCAGCTTTTCATCTACTTTACCGGAAGTCACGAGGCCGGGCAGTTCATTGATGTAGGCGTGGGCCATCATATCCATATCAGTACCGGCTTTGATGGACAGTGCAGCGGCTTCGGCCATATCGGCTACATTGCCGTGGAAGATCATTTCCGATACAGAGGACCAGTCAGAGACCACCATGCCGTCAAAACCCCACTCATCTCTGAGTATTTGCCGCAGCAGAAACTCGTTGCCGGTAGCAGGTATGCCGTCCAGCTCATTAAAGGACGTCATCAGTGTGGCCGCTCCGGCATCAATAGCCGCCTTGTAGGGAGGGAGATAGACCTCCCTCAACATGCGTTCCGACATATCGGTGGTGTTGTAGTCCCTTCCACCAAAGGCCGCGCCATAGGCGGCAAAATGTTTTACACAGGCCGCCATAGTACGTGGGTCTGTCAGGTCAGTACCCTGGAAGCCCTTCACCCTTGCTGCTGCGATCAGGCTGCCCAGGTAGGGGTCTTCGCCGGCCCCTTCTGCCGTACGGCCCCAGCGGGGGTCACGGGCTATATCCACCATGGGGGCAAAATTAAAAATAATACCCGCTGCGGTCGATTCAATGGCCGCCACCTGCTCTGCCTTTTCAATCATCCCCAGATCCCAACTGCTGGCCGATCCCAAAGGAATAGGAAATATCGTCTTAAAGCCGTGGATCACATCCGCACCAAAGACCAGGGGAATGCCCAACCGGGATTCCTCTGTGGCGAGCTTTTGTAGCCGGGCCAGGTATTCCGTGCCGTGTACATTAAACAAGCCTGTCATCTTTCCCTGACGTATCAGGCTGTCAAATTTCTCACTTTGTGTCGTATTTACCGTCGGGCCGGTGTTAAATAAATCACCTACCAGCAAATTGAGCTGACCGACCTTTTCATCCAGGGTCATGACACTGATCAGGCTGTCAATTTTTTGATACTTGCTGTCTTTTTCAACGACTGTTTCCGTAGGTTGACAGCTTGTGAAAAATACCACGACTGCAATAAGAATATTGACATAAATATTTGTATATTTCATAACTACTGTAGTTAAGTTTTGTGAATCTGGTTTCTTGCAAACTTAAGAAATTCGTGCGATGAAAATAAGCGAAATTACATGACTTTTTCCCATAACAAATCGCAGGTGATCCAATGTTTTACCTATCTTTGTTAGCACTACTTTACCAGGTTACAATAGGCAAACTCCTTCCGGGGCTTCGGGATTGGTGTTCTTCACCTCCCGTCAGTAAGGGGAAAAAAGGAACAAGGCCAAACTTGACAAAGTAGGGCAGGGATATAATGGATTAAATGAGATATAAAGAAGCATTTTCAAAGATAATCTATGTGTTGATTTTTTTGTGTCTGGGCCTGACCACCCGGGCGCAAGAGTTGACACAAACCATTCGCGGAGAGGTCAGGGACGAAGTATCCGGCAGCCCCATTGCCGGGGCGCATATCACTATTTTGAACAGCGAAGCCGGGGCCAGCACGGATGAAAGTGGCCGTTTTACGATCGAAGAAATTGCGCTGGGCAGGTACATGCTTCAATTTTCGCATGCAAGCTATGAACCTTTGGAGCGCGAAGTTTTGCTTGAGGCGGGTAAAGAAGTGATTTTGCAGGTGTTGCTGCGGGAAGCTGTTATCGTACTGGATGAAGTGGAGGTGGCCAATAAATCATATATGACCTCCGACAGGGCGTTGAGTGGGCGGCAGATCACCATGGAGCAAACAAACCGTATTCCGGCAAACTTTTTTGATCCGGTACGGGTGGCCACGTCATTTCCCGGAGTGGCCGGCACCAACGACCAGACCAACAACCTGGTTATTCGCGGTCATTCGCCCAATACCATGCGCTGGCGATTGGAAGGACTCAATATTGTCAACCCCAACCACACGTCCAATGCAGGCACCTTCTCGGATAAACCCGTACAAGCCGGGGGAGGGGTGAACATCCTCAGTGGTCAGATGTTGGGTAATACGCGCTTTATCCCCTCGCCGGTATCGGCAGACGGGGGTAACGGCTTCAGTATTTTTGATTTGAAGTTCAGGGAAGGCAACAACCAAAAGACCGAATATACCGTGCAGGCCAGCCTGATCGGCCTGGACTTTGCCGCAGAAGGCCCGCTGGGAAAAGGATCTTTTCTACTCAATTACCGCTATTCTTTTGTGGGGATCATCACCGGACTGGGCGTGGACTTCGGCGGGGAATCCATCGCCTTTCAGGACATTGCCTTTCATGTGTCCCGTCCGCTCAGCAGGGGCAAGGTGAAGTTTTTTGGCTTTTGGGGGCAGAGCAAAAACAATTTTACAGGGCCTAAAGACACCCTGGAATGGAAAATGGATAAAGACCGGCAGGATATTTTCTACAGGGGCAATACCGGCGCCCTGGGTTTTACCCTTGATAAAAACCTGGACAGCCGCAGTTCGTTGCAGGTGGCCGGTGCCTTGTCAGGAACCTTACAGACACGCGACTTTACTTTTTATGATCCGGCCATACAGCCTTCATTTAAAGGGAGATATCAGCAGGAACACAACCTTTTTTCTTCCCGCATTTCATTTAAAAGAAAGCTCAGTGCAGGAAGTGTACTGGAAATCGGATCCATAAATGATTTCATCGATACGGGACTGTATGACAAGGATTTCAGCGGCGAATCAATGGGTGGACTGGTGAGCTGGTATGTGCAGCCATACCTCAAATACATGCGGCCGCTCTCGTCCAGGGCCCTGTTGGAGGCCGGTATGCGGTATGCTTACCTGGCGCGTAATGGCTCCGGATCCATCGAGCCACGCCTGGCTTTTTGGTACGACCTGACAGACCAGCAGACCCTCGGTTTTGGTTATGCCCTCAATAGCCTGATGCAAACCCCCCAGGTATATATTAGTCATCCGGCCAACAGCAGCCTGGGCTTTACACGTGCCCATGTCCTGAACTTCAATTACCAGGCAGAACTGACGCGAAGCCTGAAGTTCAACGGCGATGTGTATTACCAGCAGGCCTTTGATGTGCCGGTGAGCCTGGATGGGGGGCATTATTCAGTGTTGAATACCTTTGACGAGTTTATGCCCCTGGAATTGAAAAATGACGGAAAAGGACGGAATTACGGCGTGGAAGTTTTTTTTGAAAATGCCTTAAAGAACGGTAAATATTTACTGGCTGGAAGCGCTTTGTATGATGCGGAGTACCTGGTAAACCAGCAATGGGAAGTGGCCCGCTACAATGGTAGGTATAACTTTAATGTGACCTATGGGGCGGAAAAACAGAAAGACAGCAATGGCAGGCACAGGGTATTCAACTACAATGTCCGGGCAATGTACCTGGGTGGCTTTAATGCCCTGCCGGTCGATGAACGTTTGTCCGAACTATCTGCCGGTACGGTTTATGATTACGGTGCAGGGTATACGCAGCGGATGGACAACTATTTCAGGATGGACCTGAGCCTGATCTGGAAAAGGCACAAACCCGGATATACCCGCGTCTTTTCGGTCGATGTCCAGAACCTGCTCAACCGGGCCAATGAATCGTACACCTACTATGACCATCAGGCCGGCCGGGTGATTACCGCCAGGCAGCTGGGCATTATTCCGGTGGTGGCTTACCGGTTGGAGTTTTGATTTTTGTACGTAGAGGTAGCCTTATATTAAACATTTAATATACGGCTATCAAATCATTGTTATTTAGTATTTCTATTAATAATAATGTCATTTAGTTTGGGAAACGACAATTTTATTATCTTTACATATAAGGTAGGGATAGTAATATACACTGCCACAGGATTGTGCAATAACTTTAGTCCTGCGTTGTGGTAAATACATAAAAAAGAAAAGCAACAGACATAGGTAAGTTTTTATATTATTTTTTACAATCTTTATGGCCGTAAGAATACAGAATCTGAATAACTCATATAGGCGTTGATATGACTACTATAAATGTTGTGCTATAGTTAAAATTTCATCTTCAGATAATGGGAAGTAAACTCATTGAAATATGCCAAATCTTTACATTATTTCCGGTTGCAATGGTGCGGGAAAAACTACCGCTTCCTTTACAATTTTGCCTGAAATGTTGGACTGTGATGAATTCATCAATGCCGATGAAATAGCCCGAGGTCTCTCACCTTTGAATCCAAACAAATCGGCAGTGCATGCAGGGCGCCTTATGCTAAATCGGATTAGTGATTTGATAGAAAGAGGAGAGAGAAAGTGGGATTAAAAATCTGTTCAACATATATATAGCTAAGACAGATTTGTGGATGATATTTAATAATTCAGGAGATGAAACTGAATTAGTAGCTGAAGGAGTTGGCAATGAAATAGAAAAGATCACAAATAATCGTATATTTGAGCATATAAAAGAGTATATCTAACGATGACCAAGGAATCTAAATCAATACGGGAGAAGATACTGAAAGGGCTTGAACTAAGTCATAAGAGATTAATCCAATCAAAAAAGCAAAGAGGGGAATATCTGGTCATATCAAAAGATGGCGAAATTGTAAAGTTGAAAGCCTCTGATTTAAATTAGTATTTGCCACATCATGATTACATGAAGTGTTTACGGATTTTATTTATTATTTCAGTTGCATTCGGGTGCTCTCAAGAAAAAACTATTGACGGAGTCTGGGCGATTTGTAAAGAAGGAAATTACTTCGAATTCCATTTTTTTGGGGACAAAGCCATGGAATACAATAATATGACTGAGTTCACAAACGATGTACACCAATTAGGATCCAAAATCAGGCGGGCGCAGCGACCTCGCTGATTTTTCCTAAGTGTTGTACTGAACCGCTACCGGATCGTATCAGTACTATGACCATCAGGCCGGCCGGGTGATTACCGCCAGGCAGCTGGGCATTATTCCGGTGGTGGCTTACCGCTTGGAGTTTTGATTTTTGTACGTAGAGGTAGCCTTATATTAAACATTTAATATACGGCTATCAATTCATTGTTATTTAGTATTTCTATTAATAATA
>JAOUKJ010000307.1 GCA_029882675.1 Cyclobacteriaceae bacterium | reverse complement strand
CGGTAAACAGTGAGCATACCCGAAATATTATTGGTAAGTTGGAAGCAAGTGCCAATTTTGAAATATACAGTGTAGAGGTAGATTATAGTCGCGTTGATCACTTATTTAAGCAGGGAACGGTGCGGCAGGTAATTATTTTTGATCCTGATTTTGATCAAAAACTTGAGATTGGAAATAAGGCGGTAGTTCAGGTCATTGCCGATGCTTCCGACCCGAATACCGCTACGTTGGTTTATAATTTTACCCGGGCCACTGTGGGCAGCTACCTGTCAGAGCTCAACCAGCAAATGCGTATGCCTATGCAGGTAAACGTGGAGACGCGCCTGATGTATAACCCGGGGTTGAATGGCACTTATCTTTTTGTGCCAGGCACAATTTCTGTGATTCTGATGCTGATCACCGCCATGATGACCTCTATTTCCATTACCAGAGAGAAAGAGCTGGGCACCATGGAGATATTGCTGGCTACTCCCATGGCTCCACAACAGATCATAATTGCCAAAGTGGTGCCCTATATCCTGCTGGCCTACCTCGATGCGATGATCATCCTGGTGATGGGCTATTATGTGTTTGACGTGCCTATTGCAGGTAGTCTTGCTTTCCTGCTTCTGGAGACCGCTCTCTTTGTGATTACGGCCCTTTCCTTAGGTATTTTCATTAGCAGCCGGACAAGTTCCCAACAGGTGGCACTGATGGCCTCTTTGATGGGACTGATGTTGCCGACTATTCTATTGTCTGGTTTTATTTTTCCCATCGAAAATATGCCCCTGGTATTACGAGTAATTTCAAATATTGTTCCGGCACGCTGGTTTCTGATTATCATTAAGGGGATCATGCTGAAAGGGCTGGGTATTGAAGATTTGTGGAGGGAAACGTTAATTCTGGTAGGGTTCTCCCTGTTTTTTGTAACGATAAGTATCCGGAGTTTTAAACTCAGACTGGCATGAGACCTATACGATTCCTACTCGAGAAAGAATTTAAGCAGATATTTAGAAATAAGGCCATGCTGCCCATTATCCTGGTTCTTCCCGTTATCCAGTTACTGATTTTGTCCTTTGCCGTGGATTATGAGATCAAGAACATTAAGCTCTTTGTGATGGATCAGGACAAGAGCTCGTACTCCCGCTTGTTGATCGATAAATTTACCGCTTCAGATTATTTCCAGGTGACGGGTGTGGGTGAATCAATAACGACAGGCTATTCATTTATCGCGGACAGGAAAAGTGATTTGGTACTTCATATTCCGGCCCGGTTCGAACGGTCATTGGTCAGAAAGGGTTCTGCTGATTTACAACTGATTATTGATGCCATTGATGGGGCCAAAGCGGGATTGATTGCCAATTATTCCACTTCCATTATTCAGGAGTTTAACAAGGAAATTATATTAACGGACGGTATGAGAATGGCTAATGGTTCTTTAATTGGGTTTAAAACGGCGGATATTATTCCGCGTTTCAGGTTTAATCCTTTGATGGACTATAAATCCTTTATGGTGCCCGGTATCCTGGTGATTCTTGTTACGATGATAGGCGCTTTTCTTTCGGGAATGAATATCGTGCGCGAAAAAGAATTGGGTACTATTGAGCAGATCAATGTGACACCCATAAAAAAATATCAGTTTATACTGGGCAAGACCATCCCCTTCTGGATTATCGGGCTTTTCGAGCTGAGTGTTGGGCTCACAGCGGCCAAACTGATTTTTGACATCCCCATGGTAGGGAGTCTATGGGTGTTGTATGCCTTTGCAGCGATCTATTTATTGCTGGTGCTGGGCTTTGGATTGTTTATCTCCACATTGACCAACACACAGCAACAGGCCATGTTTATCTCCTGGTTTTTCCTGGTGATTTTTATTCTGATGGGCGGTTTGTTTACCCCGATCGAAAATATGCCGGAGTGGGCTCAGACCATCACCCTGTTCAATCCTATTCGCTACTTTATTGAAGTGACACGTAGCGTTTTGCTCAAAGGATCCGGTTTTGCGGAGTTGCGAAACCATTTTATGATCATCAGCGGGTATGCCATATTAATTATTGGCCTGGCTGTTTTAAGGTATAGAAAAACGGCCTGATCAGCTTTTTTGAGTGACCGCTGTCCGGTTATAAGAGATAATGTCGAAATCATATTCGTTTTTATCATCTTTCTGGTGAAAGAAGTAGGTGACGGGATCCCAGTCTTCCAGGTTGAATTCAGGAAACCATGTATCACCTTCAAATGAGGCATTGACATGCGTGAGATACAGGTTGTCTGCCAGTGGAAAAGCCGCTTTATATATTTCCGATCCGCCAATGACAAAAACTTCTTCCTCACCATTTTTCCGGGCCAGTTCAAGGGCATCTTCAAGGTGATCAAAAAGATGAACATCCGCACAACAGGGATTGTAGGATTTGTCTCTGGAGAGGATAATATTGGTTCTACCGGGAAGAGGTCGGTATTTTTCAGGGATGGATTCCCAGTTTTTTCGGCCCATGATTACATGATGACCCATGGTCATATTCTTAAAAAACTTCATGTCATCCGCCAGATTCCAAATTAATTTATTGTCCTTTCCAATGACTCCGTTTTCTGCTACAGCCGCTATAATCGATACTTTCATGTCAATAATTCAATTTTTAATAACCCGAAAACCTTCCTGCAATTTTACAACAAAAAACGGATATTATAGTAATAAACATTTTTTATTATCGCAACTATTACCTGGAATCCCTAACTATATTTTCGCCTGAATAATTCAGGCGAGGGATATAATAAAAAAATGTTTTTATCCCCCTGTGGGGACTGAAGAATATTTTCAAATGAGTATCACGGGACAACAAAACACTTTATCCCTTCATTAAATTACCCCGCAGGTAATCGACAATATTCATTTTTCGTTTTCCCGGTGCCTGAATAGCCATGATGGACAAGGGCTTATCTTTTGTGCCTATAAGTAGCCGGGTTTTCTGATCCGTATCAACCTGTCCAGGATTAAGGTTTGCATCTGTGGTGGGTAGTACTTCAAAAATCTTATATGCTGTGCCCTGAATGGTGGCCCAGGCACCCGGATAAGGCGCCATTCCCCGTACGAAATCAACAATCTCATGCGCAGGCCTATCCCAGTTGATCTCACAGGTCTCTTTAAATATTTTTGGTGCCGTAGGCAACTCGTCAGTGAAGACCTGCATCCTGGTCTTCAGGGTGTCTCCGGCAATACTTTCGATTGTCCTGAGTACGAGGGATGCACCCTTGTTCATCAGCCTTTCATATAATGTTCCGGCCGTGTCATTTGGATAAATGGGTTCTTTTTCCTGAAAAATGATGTCGCCGGTGTCTATTTCATGCTGAAGAAAGAATGTAGTGAGGCCGGTTTCTTTTTCCCCATTGATGATGGCCCAGTTGATGGGCGCGGCTCCCCGGTATTTAGGCAGTAATGAAGCATGCAGGTTGAACGTGCCAAGCGGGGGCATTTGCCACACTTCTTTTGGCAACATTCTGAATGCAATAACCACCTGTACATCCGCTTCCAGCTGCCGAAGCTCTTCAAGAAATTGCGGGTTTTTAAGTTTTGTGGGTTGAAGAACGGGAATGTTGGCAGAAAGTGCATATTCTTTCACGGGAGAAATGGCCGTTTTTTGTCCACGACCCTTTGGTTTATCCGGCGCAGTAATCACGGCCACTACATCCCATTGGTTCTCCACTAATGCCTTCAATCCGGGTACGGCAAATTCAGGCGTACCCATAAATATTATCCGAAGTTTTCTGCCTTTGTTCATTGTGACAAAACTAGCCTGAATAATTCAAAAGTATTCTATTCAAGGTCGAAAATCGTTCAAAGATGAGTTTTTGAGCTATTATCTTTGGAAATACCCGTTGTGTATTTTAACATCGGATGTCCTGCGTTTTTTTTCAGGGGGATTTTATTAAAAAATAATAACCTCCAATAACCCCATTCGCGGAACAAGCTGCAATCCAAATCCCTTTCCGCAGTCCTTCCCCTGATTTATATTTGGGGGAAGGACTGCGGATCATGTTTGAAAGAAATTACACCCTGGTTTTTTGCCTTTTTCATGCTAAAGCGATTATTTTACTTACTTTTAGGATCATGAAAAAACCAATCGTATTTATTTTAATTTATATTTTGTGTATGGCGGTTTATGGACAGCAAAAATCCTTTGTATTTGATTTCAAAGGTGAGATGGGATACCTTGTTTATACACCTCAGGAGTATGGATTAGTTCCCAATCAGCAATGGCCCCTGATGATATTCCTGCATGGTGCCGGTGAAAGAGGCGATGATATCGAACGGGTAAAAATGCATGGCCCACCAAAAATTGCAGCTACCCAACCCAATTTCCCGTTTGTGGTGGTATCGCCCCAGTGTGCCGCAGCGGACTGGTGGACAGATGATTTGTACATAAAGAAGTTGAACAAACTTTTGGATCTGATCATTGCCAATTATAAAGTGGACACTGACCGGGTTTATCTGACGGGTTTGAGTATGGGCGGATATGGTACCTGGAAATGGTCGGCTAAAAATCCCGAGCGCTTTGCGGCCATCCTGCCAATATGTGGAGGCGGAGATCCGGAAACGGTAAAAAGTATTAAAGACATGCCTGCCTGGGTATTTCACGGGGCAAAAGACGATGTGGTGCCATTGGCGAAGTCGGAGGAAATGGTGGAGGCATTAAAGCAATGGGGAAATACGGCTAAATTTACAGTATATCCCGATGCTGAACATGACAGCTGGACGGAAACATATAACAACCCGGAAGTTTATCAGTGGTTGTTGCAACATAAAAAAAGAAGATGAGGGGCGTAGGTTCAGTAAGGTATTTATATCAGCTTTTATTTGTCATGCTTATTTGGTCAAGTTGTAATCAACCTGAAAAACCAATTTCGTTTGGCGTATTGGCCGACTGCCAGTATTGCGATTGTCCGCCTGTGGGTAGTCGTTTTTATCGAAATTCACCGGCTAAATTGCGCGAGGCAATGAATGATCTGAGAAACAGGGACCTGGACTTCACGGTCCACCTGGGTGACCTCATTGACCGGAATTATTCTTCTTACGATAGTGTGTTGCCCATTGTCAGCCGTCTGCGTAATTTTTACCATGTGCTAGGCAATCATGATTTTTCTGTAACGGACGATGAGAAGCAACAGGTACTTCACAAAATCGGGCTGGAAAAAGGCTGGTACGATTTCAGTCTGCGGGGCTGGCGTTTTATTGTGCTGGATGGAAATGACATCAGTTTGTACAGCAGTACAGACAGCCTGAAAACAAAGCAGGCTTTGAATCGGATAGCGCAATTAAAAAGTGATGGTGCGCCCAATGCCAACGATTGGAACGGAGCCATAGGAAGCGAGCAACTGCAATGGATGGAAGGGGCCATACAGGATGCCGGAAAAAAAGGGGAGCAGGTGATTCTTTTTTGTCATTTTCCCATTGGCCCTGACGATGCGCACAACCTCTTGAATGATGTGGAAGTACGTGCTGTTTTAGAAAAATATGATCATGTTGTTGCCTGGCTTA
>JAOUKJ010000305.1 GCA_029882675.1 Cyclobacteriaceae bacterium | reverse complement strand
AATATATTGACAGTTTTAGCAAAATAACCGGTGTTTCTTTCAGCATTCTTTATCTGAATTTTTCAGGTTATGACAACTCTGATTTTGAAAATATGAAAGGATAGAGTTCCTTTGACAAGAATTTAAGGGCCTTTAGCGGGGTTAATTTTAACGATGAAAATAAGTGGCTTCACATATATTAGAAACGGCCTGACCTACGGATACCCGTTTATACCTTCCATCAAGTCGCTATTGCCGGTGGTTGACGAGCTGATTGTCGTGGTAGGTGATTCTACTGATGGAACCCGGGAGGCCATTATGGCCATCAATGATGCGAAAATCCGGATCATTGATTCTGTGTGGGATGAGGAATTCAGGATCTCTGGTAAAATATTCGCACAACAATCAAACCTGGGCCTTGACAACATATCGGGCGATTGGGCCTTTCACATTCAGGCAGATGAAGTGCTGCATGAAACGGCCCCGGAAAAAATCAAAGAGCACATTATTCAAGCCGACAAAATTGAAGAAGTAGAAGGCCTCATTTTCCCTTATTATCATTTTTGGGGCGATTACAGTCACATCCGAAACACCCGAAGCACTCACCGTTATGAGGTGAGGGCCTTTAAAAATGTAAAAGGTGTGCGTTCCTACCGAGACTCTCAGGGCTTTAGAAAATACAAAACGGACAATCAGGATGAGGACGGACAAAAACTTAACGTGCTGAAGGCGGATGTCCCCATATACCATTACTCCTATACCCGCAATCCCAATCTCATGAAGCAGAAAACGAATTATTTTCATCGTTTCTGGCACAACGATGAGTGGGTAAAGAAAAACACCACACCTGTACCCTTTGATTTTAACCGGGTGGACAAGCTGGAGCTATTTGAGGGAACCCACCCCAAATATATGAAAGAGACTATCGGTCAAAAAGATTGGGACTTCGAATATGATCCCACCAAATCGAACATGCGATTAAAGTATAAACTACTTCACTGGATAGAGAAACGTTTTGGATATCGACTTTTTGAGTATAAAAACTATAAGTTGATCAAAGGCAGGTAATTAAAACCGGCTACCTACCACTACCTTTTCCTTATATCGCTGTACCTCTCCCTTTTCATTAAATATTTCAATAAGGATAATGTAGATCCCCAGCGAGGCTTTAACGCCGTTGACGGTGCCGTCCCAGACCAGTGTTCCCTGGTCTGCTATGAGTAGATTATTGGCAAGCTCTTTGACCATGACACCCTCCAGATTAAAAATAAAGGCAGACATAACCCATGGCCCCGGCTCGAAAGTATAGTGTATCTGAGCCAGGTCGTCTGTGCCGCTGTTATAAGGAAGTATCACTTCCGGTTCAACGGTAATCGGATTGGAGTAGTTGTGTGGCATCACAAAGTGTGAGTTGCGGTAACCGGGTGTGGCATAACCTGTACCCGAAGCCGCTGACTGCCAGGATTCTGCATGATGAGGATCGTTATCGGGATGGAGGCGCTCCAGTGATATGCCCTGTGGATCGCTGATCATCGGGAAGTGCATGTCGGCCGAATACCTGATGCTGTCTATGACCTGGCCATCGTTGTCGAGCAATACCACTGCCCCCTGTTGATTGGGCATGCCCGGCAGTAGGGCACTGACCAACCGTTCTTTGACCGCTTGCGGATAATGGCTGGCCAGTACGGTGGAATTGGTTGTAATGGCCAGGTAGCTTCCAGGTATTAGCAATTTGTTTTTCATTGAAATGGCCTTCCGCCCGGCAAGGCCATCACCTGCCACGCTGGCCAGCTTCCACCAGGCCAGATTGAGGTATTTTTCAGAACGGTTGTATATTTCCACAAAGTCTACGCCTCCGGGATAAGGATTAAACAACACTTCGTTAATGACAACATCGTTGCCCGTGGCCTTCTCTGTAAGGGCTATTTCAAATTGCACCCGTTCCATAATATTGCCCATACAATCAGCTATCCCATCAAAAATAACAGCATATACCCTGGCCTTTTGCAAAGGCGCCAGCAGGCCGAGGCTGTAAACAGACTCCTTCTGATGGCAGGCCGTATAATCTATGGCTGGTTCGATGGTGATATTGTTGGTGGTCAGGAGGGCCTCATCCACCCTCTCCGAAAAAACCAGTTTGATGGTGGTGTCATTGAGGGCCCATACCTGATAGAGGGCGGGAGGTATGGTATCTGCATAGGGATGGAAAACACTATTTTCAAGACCGGGAGTGCCCCCTGATTCACTCCGGCTGGCCTGCCAGTTGTCAGCAGATTCACAAAGCTGAAAAGGATCTGTTTGTTCCAGTGAATATCCACCCCCGTTTTTTGTGTTGTCGGCATACCAGGAGCTGGTATAGCTGACAGAATCCACGGCTACCATATCGGGGGAATAAAGAGTGAGCGTCTCACCGGAATTGTTGAGGGCCGGCCAGGGTGAAACCCCTGCACTGTTTACATCCGGGAAAGCCTCACCTTGCGGTGCCAGAAGTGTATAACTGCCCGGGAGTATATAACCGGAAGAAACTTGCCCCACGGTGCGCCCATCACTGATCATCCAGCCGCTGAGGTCGTAGGGATGTTCGCTGATGTTCATAATCTCCAGATATTCCGTCTCCTGAAGGTCGACCGGAGGGGAGGGGTCAGCCATAATTTCGTTGATCACAATGTCGTTGTAGTCGGGCACCCTTGGACGAATGTACCGAAAGGGCAATTCCACCGGGGTAATTTCATTGGCCGCCGTATCGGTCACCGAATTGATAGCCAGCTTTGTCTCTGCACCATTGGGAAAATCCGTGAGAAAAGTAATCGTTACCTCTTTGCCGGCCTGATCAATATGCGCCGGAAATCCCATGCCATGATCCACCGAAAAATGAGTATTGGTGGTATGTACGGGTTCGGAAAAAACCAGACGGAGTTTGTTGGCGGCCTCAATAAATAATGAATCGACCCGGGGGGCACGGGTGTCCCGATATGGCTGCCCATTTACACTGATATTGTCGAAATAAAATTTATCTGACCGCGTGGAAGTGTAATTGCAGAGCAAACCGAAATAGCGGCTGGAATAAAAAGTAGTATCGGTAACAGAACCCTCTTCAACAAAATTGCCGGTGTTTCCCGCATCCGTAAAAAGTTGCCACTCCCCCCCTACAGACCGCGTTACTTTTATGGATGCCACGGCCCGGGTCATATCCAGCCGACCGTCCTCTCCATCGATGATTTCATTTACAACTTCCCCCTCCTGGCGATAAAGGCTAACCTCATCGGAAAGTCCACCCATTTTCACGTAGTAACCCTGAAGCGGCCCATCCAACTGTTCATTGTTTGTACACAAGTATGCTTTTAGGTAATTAGCCCCCGATGGATTAAAATCCATTGTTACTGAGAACACCCAAATCGCATCATTGATGGCCCGACTATTGGTTGTCAGGTAACTTTTTCCTTGTTCAGGAGGGGCCAGAAGTCTTAATTTGTCATTTTCAATAATAAATTTCGTAATTTCGCCCCGCCAAACGGGATTTTGAGTGAAATCACCGTCGTTAAAGTCCTCAGTTAGTTGGGCATAATGTAAAATTGGGCAGGAAAGTAACAGAATGAATATCGTGTATTTTGTTAAATACATTTTATAAAGTTGATAATGACGATTTAATATATAAAAAAATAAAAAATAATTTATATAATCAAGTAAAACAAAACAAATTATGAAAGTAGCAGTTGTCGGAGCAACTGGCCTGGTGGGTCAGCAAATGCTAAAAGTGATTGATGAGCGCAATTTTCACTTTGACGAACTTTTGTTGGTCGCGTCTTCCCGTTCGGTAGGTAAAAAGATGACCTACAAGGGTAAGGAGTATGAGGTGATAGGTATGCAGGACGCTGTGGATCGAAAACCTGAAATTGCTATTTTCTCGGCCGGAGGGGGTACTTCACTGGAATGGGCACCTAAATTTGCTGCAGTGGGCACAACGGTCATCGATAATTCTTCAGCGTGGCGGATGAGTCCGGAGCATAAGCTCATTGTGCCTGAAATCAATGCCAATTCACTCACTGTGAATGACAAGATCATAGCCAATCCCAATTGCTCAACTATTCAGATGGTGTTGGCCCTGGCTCCTTTGCACAAAGTATATGGTATTAAGCGGGTGGTGGTGTCTACTTACCAGTCTGTTACCGGCACAGGCAAAGCCGCCGTAGACCAGCTCAACAACGAAAGGGCCGGCATTGACGGGCCCATGGCATACCCGCATCGCATAGATATGAATGCCCTGCCACACATCGATGTGTTTCTCGACAATGGTTATACCAAAGAGGAGATGAAAATGGTGAATGAAACACAAAAAATCCTCAATGATTATGACATTAAGGTTACCGCCACCACAGTACGTTTGCCGGTAATGGGTGGTCATTCCGAGTCAGTCAATGTGGAGTTTCATAAGGATTACACCATCGAAGAGGTGATAAAACTACTCACTGAAATGCCGGGGATAATAATAGAAGATGATGTGGCCAATAACATTTACCCCATGCCCCTGAATGCCCACAACAAAGATGAAGTTTTTGTTGGACGTTTAAGACGTGACGAGTCTCAGGCCAATACGCTCAATATGTGGATTGTGGCTGATAACTTACGGAAAGGAGCTGCTACCAATGCCATTCAGATCGGTGAGTATCTGGTAGCGGGTAAATTGGTTTAGTTTGGACACCAATATACTCCGGCACGAAGTCCAGGATTATATTATAGCCAACAGGCATAAAGACACGGCCACTTTGCTCCTGAAAAGGGGCGAGGTGGCCGGTGTTTCTTTAAAGCTTATTGCACAACAGATTATATCACGCAACAAACTCGAAAAAAAGCTACCTCACTGGACTGCCACGTCCGGAATTTATTATCCCCCAATCCTTTCGGCCGAACAATGCTCTTCCGCTCAGACAGCGGAGTATAAAGCGACCCTACTAAAAAAGACCCGCGTAGTTGATCTCACAGGGGGCATGGGGGCCGATACTGCCGCCTTTGCACAACAATGTCCCCAGGTAATTTACGTAGAGAAAGACGAGGAGCTTTGCGCGATAGCCCGGCACAATTTTAAGGCACTCCGCTTGAAAAACATCGAAGTCCGAAACATTACAGCGGAGGATTTTATAAGTGCGACAGCGCCTATAGCTGACCATACTTTCTATGCAGACCCGGCCCGTCGTGATGTGCATAAAAAGAAAGTGTTTCTACTGAGCGATTGCCAGCCTGACATAGCTGAATTACTACCCCTGTTGCTACAGAAGGGCAGTCGTGTACTCATCAAGTTGTCACCTTTGCTGGACATCAGGCAGGCGTTACGGGAGCTCTCTGGTATAAGTCAGATACATGTGCTGGCCGTGAAAAACGAATGTAAGGAGTTGCTTTTTGTTGCCGATCGTGAATATGAAGGTTCGGTAGAAGTTTTTGCCGTTAACTTTGTAAAGGCGGGCAAAGAAATTTTCCGGTTTATACTGGACGATGAACCGGAATCCCGGGTGGAATACGGCCTTCCGGAAAAGTATATCTACGAA
>JAOUKJ010000306.1 GCA_029882675.1 Cyclobacteriaceae bacterium | reverse complement strand
GAGGGTTGTGCTGGAGGGTAGCCATGACCAAAAAGAATGGTTTACAGTTTTAAAGGACTATCGCATTGTAGCTATCAAAAACGGGTATGCGGACTATCGCTTTACCCGCCTTGTTTTTCCTCAGGCCCGGTATCCCTATTTTCGAGTACTGTTGGTCAAGGTGAAAGATGCACCCCGGATTGAGGCCGTATTGAAACAACGGCAGACCTCCCAGGGTGAATACCGGACTTGTCAGATAAGCTCTTTCAAAGTGCATGAGGATCAGGACAACAAGCAGACTGTTCTGGATATTAACCTGACCCGTCTGGTGCCCCTCTCATCCTTGGGAATAAGGATTAGTGACACGGTAGATTACTACCGGCCTGTGACGATCAGTTACCTGGCCGATAGCCTGAAGACCGAACAAGGCTGGAGGTACAGGTACAACACCTTGACAACGGGCATTGTAAATTCTTTTGAGGACAATATTTTCAGGTTTACTGACCAGAGAGTCAGAACGCTTCAGGTGGTGATTGAAAACCATGACAACGAACCCTTGGCCATAGAAAAGGTGGAGGCAAAAGGGGTGATACATTCCCTGATCGGCCGTTTCCCGGTTGCGGATTATTATGAACTCCTGTACGGCAAATCTGATGTTGCTCCTCCACAATATGACCTTGTACAATTTCAGACAAACATACCAGCCGGGGTCGGTGAAGTATCACTGGGAGATGAAGTGGCCCTGTACGATGAAGACAAGGCCATGGTAGGCCCGCTTTTTGAAAACAAAGTCTGGTTATGGGTGATCATGGGGGCGATCATCATTGTTTTGGGTGTGTTTACCGGAAGGATGATGGGGGCGAAGATGACGGATATGCAGGAAAAGGCATAGGCATTGTGGTATTATACGCGCTCTTCTACATCCACCCATTCTCCACCTACGCCGCCTTCCCAACGGTTAACTGATCAGGCTTTCACCACCATCTTACCCGTGTTCTCCCCGGTAAAAAGGCCAAGCAGGGCCTGGGGTATTTGGTCGAAACCTTCAACGATAGTTTCGGTAAATTTCATTTTTCCTTCCTTTAGCCAGGCAGACAATTGCTTTATCCCTTCCGGAAAGCGGTCAGGAAAATTTCGGATGATAAAACCCTGCAGGAGTACACTTCGGGTGAGCAGCACCGGATACATCCGCGGGCCTGTCGGGATGCCCTGTGCGTTGTACAGGGCGATCTGTCCACACAATGGTATCCGGCCGTGGAAGTTGATGTTGCTGATCACAGCATCAGAAATATCACCGCCCACATTGTCGAAATAGATATCTACGCCATCGGGACATAACTCAGCTACGGCCTTTCTCATATCTTTTGTGGTCTTGTAGTTAATGGCCCCGTCAAAACCAAACTCATCCACCAGTATGTCTGTTTTTTTGTCTGAACCAGCGATACCGATCACCCGGCATCCATGGATCTTCCCGATCTGGCCTGCTACCAATCCTACAGCACCTGCAGCCCCTGATATGACCACTGTTTCGCCTGCTTTGGGTTTGCCAATGTCCATCATTCCGAAATAGGCCGTCAGTCCGGGTATGCCCAGCAGGCCCAGGTAGTAGGAGGCCGGGGCCAGACTGGTATCGGTTTTCAAAAGACCGACAGCTTTTACCACCATCTTTTCCCGCCAGGGTAACATGCCGGTTACCAGGTCACCGGTTGAAAGCCTATCAGACTTGCTTTGCAGCACTTCGGCCACTACGGCTCCTTCCATGGGTTGGTCCATCCGGAAAGGCGCGATGTAGGATCTGCGGTCGTTCATCCGGCCCCGCATATAGGGATCGACCGAGTAGTATTTTCCCTGGAGTAATACTTCACCCGGCTGTAGTGGGGGAAGGGTGGTGGTTTCAAACCGGAAAGTATCGGTTGTAGGGGCACCTTTTGGTCTTTCTGCAAGTACGATTTGTCGGGTGTTCATGGTCTGTTATAGTTTGGCTGGACAATGATACGAATAATGCCAGCAATGTGTACGTTTTTTAGAAGTATCGGGGGAGGTTGTACGGGAAAGAATTAAAGCCTGAAATACGCTTGCGGATTTTAGGTAAAGACTGAAATCCCATCTTACTTATATACAGATAATGTTGAGTTAGATGTTTCTGGAAATATGCTATCCATAAGGATAAAATGAGTTTGTGAATTTGCAACATAAAATGGAATTAACACAAAATATACAACAATTCTACTCAAAACAACTCCGCCGGGTTTATTTTTAAAAACTCCTGCCAGGGCATGCCGTTCCGTCCGATCAGATATGTTTTGTCAGGCCGGTATTTTTTTTGAAAAGCGGCCATGCCCCTGGCCCTGGTCGTATAGCCACCTTTTACTTCAATGGCCGCCACAGATTTTTTATTGTCCATGACAAAGTCTATCTCATCGTTGCGGTGTCGCCAGTAATACAGGGAATAACCTTCCTGCAAAGCATGATTCAGTAAGTGACTGCCTACGGCCGATTCCACCCAACGGCCCCATTTGTCCGTTTGATTAGCAACCTCTCTCATCATGTACGGTTGCATGGCGGTGAGAAGGGCCATATTGTGTACCTGAAATTTAGGACTGGAGGCCCGTTGCCTGATCATGTCAGGACTGTATTTTTCAATACCTGCAAGGAGCCCGGCCTGGTTTAATAATTCCAGGTAGTGCGACAGGGTAACGGTATTTCCTGCGTCCAACAGTTGTCCGAGTATTTTGTTAAAAGACAATATTTGGCTGCTGTATATGCAGCCCATTTCAAAAAGTCGCTTCAATAATGCAGGCTTGTCGATACGGGTCAGCATCAACACATCTTTTGAAATACTGGGCTCTACAATCGAGTTCTTAATATAATCTTTCCACCGGTCTTCGTCTTTGTACAACATCGCAGAACCGGGATATCCACCATACCAGACATATTCATCAGGTGTAACCCCAAAAGCTTCATGCATTTCCGTATATGACCAATGCGACAGGTAAATACGCTCATACCTTCCTGCCAAAGATTCGGTCAGCCCTTGCTGAAGCAGCAACCGTGACGAACCGGATAGTACCACTTTTATGTTGATTTTATCCCGCGTATCTGTGTCCCATTCCTTTTTTACCTGTTCGCTCCAATTGGCCACTTTCTGCACTTCATCAATAATGAGCAGAGCTGCTGGGGCGCCCGAACTTTTTAGTATTACACGAAGGTTTGTCCATTGCTGCTCTATCCATAGCTGACCGTCAGGATGGACATTGTCGGCTGAAACATAATGACAAGGAATTTTCAGACGTTCTTTCAGTTGCAGGGCCATTGTTGTTTTACCCACCTGTCGTGGGCCGTACAATACCTGGATCAAGGGCCTTTCACTTTCCTGCAACCGGTTGGCAAGTAAAGAATAATGTGTTCGGATAATCATGAGTTTACAAATTACTCAATATATAGAGTAAAATTACTCAATATATTAAGTAAAGCAAAAAGGGGTGACAAAAACATTCAGCGAGGCTTTTTTCAGGCACCTAACCCTCCATGCACCATGACCACCGTGTCTTTTCCTTCGCCGTGGATTTCATAAAATATCTTTATACCATAGTCAGGTTATGGGATCAATAAAAAAAATTGTACGCCAAATCAATGTCATTTGGTTAATGGTATGTTTTAACCCTTCAAGGGTCGGATACGATTGGCTTAACTAAGCAACATTGAATATTAATTGCCAAATGAAGGCTTATTCCCATTGAAAAGTAAGGTGTGAGGGTTCTTATTATTGACTTGTATATAAGTCAAATAATTATTATTTTTGCTTTATTGATAAGTCATTATGGAGTCCTTGTACGAATTTCAGAACAATTTACTGGCCCATACGCCCAGGTCATTTAAGCGGTATCTTTATAACCGGATAGACTGGGGGCAACGAATGATTGGGATAAAAGGGCTTCGGGGAGCAGGCAAAACAACATTGATGCTACAGTATGTATTGAACAGCCAAACGGGAACCAAAAACATGTTGTATGTAACGGCAGATCATCCGTGGTTTTATACCCATTCGCTGTTTGAGCTTGCCGACTACTTTTACAAATATGGCGGGAAGACACTGCTGATCGATGAAGTACACAAATATGCCGGTTGGTCCAATGAACTAAAGCTGATCTATGACGGCTTTCCGGACCTACAGGTAATTTTCACGGCCTCTTCGGCTTTGGAAATTTACCGGGGAGAGGCGGACCTTAGTCGCAGGGTGCAGACCTGGACTTTGCACGGCCTCTCTTTCAGGGAATTTCTTTGGCTGAATAATACTTACCGGTCAAATGCTCATAACCTGAAGGATGTGCTACACAACCATGAAGAGGTTGCCCGAGAGATCACGAATAAAACAAAAATACTGGCATCGTTTAAGGCCTATTTAAAAAAGGGGTATTTGCCGTTTTTTATTCATGATCCCCAGGAAATTTATCTTGACAAAATATTAAGAACCATTAACACGACTATTGAATATGACCTTTCTTCCACTGAAGGTTATTCGGCAGGAAACATTGTGCAGATCAAAAAATTACTTGGGGTCATTGCAGAGTCTGCACCTTTTACGCCCAATATCTCGGCATTGGCCCGAAAAATGCAGTTGGGGCGGGACACCATCAATTATTACCTGTTGGCCATGGACAGGGCGGGCCTTTTACATCTGGTACATAAAGCGGGAAAAGGTGTGGCCACTTTGCAAAAGCCTGATAAAATTTTCATGGGCAATACCAATTTATCTTTTGCTTTTAAAGAGCACCCCGATAGCGGGGCGTTGCGGGAAACCTTCTTTTACAATCAACTTGCGGCGGCCGGGCATCGTATCGTCCTTCCGGAAAAGGGGGACTTTCTGGTGGACGACAGCTTTTTGTTTGAAATAGGAGGAAAAAATAAGTCTGGCCAACAGTTGGTTGATGTCGCCAACAGCTTTATTGCCGCTGATGAGATTGAAGCGGGTTTTAGAAACAAAGTGCCGTTGTGGTTGTTTGGGTTTTTGTATTAGATATCGATCTCCGCCTGCCCCTTTCGTGCCCGTTGCATCGGATAGAAGCCATGAACAAATATAGAATGTTTTGGTGAAAGTTGTAGGGACGAAATATATTTCCATCTGACGCTTTGGTGATAACCGCACAATACTGCAACCTGGAGCAAACCATAAAAATTCAGAATTCAGTGATTGTATTCACCAAAAGTTATTATATTTGGTGAGTGTAATCACTAAAGGTGCGCTCAATTATGTTTTTTACACGGGAACTAACAGAATACATCATACCAAAAATGGGTAAAGGTAAGGCCATCATTGTTTTAGGGGCCAGGCAGGTCGGAAAAACAACGATGGTGCGAAAACTGTTAGAAGAAGTTCCCCATTTGTTTCTCAATGGAGACGATCCTGCCGACAGGGAATTACTGGACAGGCCTAATACTGAACAGTTACGGTCGGTCATTGGCAAAAACAAAACCGTATTTATAGACGAGGCCCAGCGCATCCCGGACATTGGCCTATCGTTGAAAATCATTGTTGATCA